>WGGB01000296.1 GCA_015491935.1 Alteromonadaceae bacterium | reverse complement strand
CCTATTTTTGTTAAGCGACTTCTTTTTGTTCGTTTTTTATACTTTCCTTTTCTGGATTCAATGATACTGAGCCTGCCGGTTCGCAATTCCTGACCTTCCTAGACCAACGTAGTGGGTTTGCTTCTTTTGCTTTTTCTAAGACTAATTCTCTATTACTTAAAATTACTTTGTCTTCACCTCTATGCCGCTGTGCTGGTGTGACGAAATTTATTTTACTGTGTCGATGTTTGTTATTGTACCAATCAACAAAGTTTTGTACCCAATCTCTCGCCACTTCAAGACTGGCAAAGCCTGAAGATGGCCATTCAGGACGATACTTTAAGGTTCTAAATAAAGCTTCTGAATAAGGATTGTCATCGCTAACCCTTGGCCTGCTGTATGATGGCAACACGCCAAGCTCTTCCATCTTAGCCTTCATCGTTTGTGCTTTCATTGGTGCTCCATTATCTGAATGCAGCACTAATGGCTCATTTAAACATTGTTCGCGTAACATGCATCGCTGCAATAAATCTCCTACTCGCTTGCCACATTCTTGCTCATATACTTCATAACCAACAATATTTCGGCTAAAAATATCTTCGAATAAATACAGGTAATAAAACTGTCCTTTGACGGTTGAGGCCAAATAGGTAATATCCTATGACCAGACTTCATTCGCCTTGTGTGCCGTATAGCTCGTCGGTTTCCCTACATTCTTCGGTGCATGACTACGGCCTCGGTGATGTAGTTGGTCTGCCTGCTTTAATACTCGGTAAAAGCTTGATTCAGAGGCGTGATAGATACCGTCGTCCAATAAAATAGGTACTATTTGCGATGGTGGTAAATTTGCGTACTCTGGCTCATTACACGTATCTAAAATAGTTTGCCGCTCTTCTTGGCTTAATTTATTACTCGGCTCAGGACGCTTCGCTCCTGGCCGTTTATCTACCGTGTTCTCTTTACCACACAACCAGCGACGGTAAGTTCTCAAGCTGATCTCAGTTTCCACGCAAGCAGGATTAACACGACACCCGTTTTTCATTGCTTCTTGAATGAGGGTGATCAACATCTGCCTTTCATCGGGAGGTGTTAATCGTCCTCTGGTTCTTCCCCGTAAAAGGCCTTAAGCTTTTTTCGAAGCACCAATAAAGCAGCGGTTTCTGCCAATGCTTTTTCTTTATATCTAAGGTCTTTTTTCAGTGATTTAATTTCCGCTTTATCTTCTTTCGCTTGCTGCTTTATGGTTTTAGTTTGTTGCTCGTCACTCTGAAACCCTTGAATACATTGCTGCTTCCATTGTTTAATCTGATCAATAAACAATCCTTTTGACCGACAATACTCTCCTAATTCTGACTCAGATAAGGAGGCTGTTTCAACAACAACCGCGAACTTCGTTTCATGTGACCATTGATCTGGTGTTGATTTCTTACCTGGCACTGGCTTACCTTGTTCTTTTGCTTGATTACGCCAATTGTACAGGGTTTGCTCAGCAACACCTTCTTCTCTTGCTACTTCAGCGACTGACTTATTACTAGGAGGTAACAACTTGCTTAAAATAGCTTCCCCTTCTTTCTTTCTGTTGAATAACTAGACATTTATTGTTCGATTACCACTCCCCGATCTAAAAAAATTTAAATTTTAGGGGTGACAACTATTCTGACACGGGGGGCCATGACGCTTGTACTTAATCATGTTCCAGCCAATACAAAAATTATTAGTGCTGATGAACATGAAAGCCACCACATTTTCGATTTGTTATACAATAACACTTCAGAAGTTAAGCCTGAAATTTTATCAACAGACACGCATGGAGCAAATAAATATAATTTTGCAATTCTTCATTTCTTTGGCTATCAATTCGCGCCAAGGTATAAAACATTTAAAGATCAATTCGAGAGAATGTTTAAAGTTGAGTCGTCCGAAGATGAAGAAAATCTAATCACATTAAAAACGCCTATTGATTGGCCGTTAATAATCCAAGAATGGGATAATATTTGTCAATTAATGATTTCTCTAGGCCAACATAAAACAAGTCAGAGCGTATTAATCAAAAAACTTTGCCGATATAAATCAACGACAGCTACATTAAAAGCAATGGCTGAATACGATAGAGTTATTAAAGCACAATATATACTGGACTATACGGATAACGAGACACTTGACATCATGTACAACGAGCACTTAACCGAGGAGAAGCCTTTTACCAATTGAGGCGTGTTATTGCTGAAACCAATGGCAAGAAATTTAGAGGAAGCCACCACGCCGAGTTAACCTTATGGAATGAATGTGCAAGATTGATAGCTAATTGTGTTATTCACTATAATGCTCAGATCCTATCGGAACTGAAAGAGTTTAATGAAAACAAAAATGAGCAAAATAACCTTGATGCCTTAAAAAGAATATCTCCAGTCGCTTGGTAGCATATTAACTTCTCTGGCTTCTATTCATTTGCTGATAGTGAGGAGATACATGATTTTGAAGAACTTGCACGGGCTGTTCATTTAACTATATGATTTTTAAGTAAATCTCTATAATGTAAAATGTTTTTATAAATTAGACGTGTTCTACAGCCCTTTATTATAAAGACCTGTAGGGCAGTAACCGAAAAATTTCGCGTTTATGCACAAGACCCCTTTATGGTAAATTTTTGTCGGCTAACTGTTGTCAACTATTGACTTAGCCATAGCTTCGGCCACTTTTATACCATCAATACCTGCTGATAAAATACCGCCAGCATAACCTGCACCTTCACCTGCTGGGTATAATCCTTGCGTATTAATACTTTGTAAACTTTCTTTATCGCGTGTAATTTGAATGGGTGATGAAGTACGCGTTTCTACCGCAGTTAACGTGGCATCGGCTTTAGCAAAACCTTTAATTTTGCGATCAAAGGCTGGAATAGCTTCACGAATGGCATCAATAGCATATTGCGGTAAACTTTCACTTAAATCACAATAAGTAACCCCAGGTTTATAAGAAGGAATAACTTCTCCATGTTCACCTGAAGGGCGTTTAGCCAAAAAATCGCCGACTAGCTGCACTGGTGCATCATAACTACTGCCACCTAATTTAAACGCGTTTTCTTCTAACTGGCGTTGTAATTCGATACCTGCAAGCACATTTTCTTTACCGCTAATAAGTGGAAAATCTTCAGGTGATATGCCCACAACAATAGCACTATTTGCATTACGTTCATGGCGAGAATATTGACTCATACCATTAGTCACTAAACGACCTTCTTCTGAAGCTGCCGCAACCACAGTACCACCAGGACACATACAAAAACTATAAACAGAACGGCCATTTTTACAATGATGCACCAATTTATAATCGGCAGCGCCTAAAATAGGGTGACCCGCATTTTTACCAAAACGAGCTTCGTCAATAACCGCTTGTTCGTGTTCAATTCTAAAGCCAACTGAAAAAGGTTTAGCTTTTATATATACCCCATTATCATATAACATTTTAAAGGTATCTCGGGCGCTGTGGCCAATGGCGAGTGCAACATGGTTTGTTTCAATAAACTCGCCTGTTGCGAGTGTTACACCTTGTACTTTACCGTCATTAATTTTTATATCATCAACGCGCTGTTCAAAACGAATTTCACCACCAAGTTCAGTAATGGTTTGGCGCATTTTTTCAACCATAGTGACCAGTTTAAAGGTACCTATATGTGGTTTACTCACATACATTATTTCTTCAGGTGCACCAGCGCTGACAAATTCAGTTAATACTTTACGACCATAATGTTTAGGATCTTTAACTTGACTATAAAGTTTACCGTCAGAAAAAGTACCCGCACCGCCTTCGCCAAATTGAACATTAGATTCGGTATTTAATATTTTTTTACGCCAAAAGCCAAAGGTGTCTTTAGTACGTTCGCGGACTTCTTTACCGCGTTCTAAAATAATGGGTTTAAAGCCCATTTGTGCCAATATTAATCCCGTAAATAATCCACAAGGTCCCATACCGATAACAACAGGGCGCTGTGTTATATTTTTAGGCGCTTGTGTAACAAACTGGTACTGAGTATCTGGGCTTGGTTTTATGTGTTGTTCTTTAGCAAATTTGCTGAGCAATGCTTGATCGTCAGTGGTATTAACATCTAAAGTGTAAATTAAATAAATATTATTTTTTTGTCTAGCATCATATCCACGTTTAAATACTGTAAAATCAATTAGTTGTTTTGAATTGATGGCGAGTTTTTTAAGGATGGCTTGTTTAAGTTCGTCATCGGTATGATCAAGCGGTAATTTTAAATTGGTTAAACGTATCATTAATGATTTCCACAAAAATTAGAAGAAGAGTAATTTTTTGGGTTATTTTACCTGAACAGGGCAACTAGACAAACAACAGATTGAAATTAATCACTAGCAAGGTATGATCACTGCCATATTTTTTAGATAATTTTATTTTATTATGGCTTTTGTAGTAACTGATAATTGTATTCGTTGTAAATATACAGATTGTGTCGCAGTGTGTCCTGCGGATGCTTTTTATGAAGGACCTAATTTTTTAGTGATTAATCCTGATGATTGTATTGATTGTGACCTTTGTCCTGTAGAGTGTCCTGCGGGGGCAATTTATCAAGAAGATGATGTACCTGAAAATCAACAAGAATTTATTGAATTAAATGCCCAGTTATCACAAGTCTGGCCTCGTATTACAGACGTTAAAACACCACCTAAAGATGCAAAAAAATGGGATGGTGTTGAAAACAAAATAAAATACTTGCTTGTTGAAGAAGATAATTAAAAAGTACTTAAAAAATAAATAACTATTAAAGACACTTTAATTTTTGTTAGAATAGTTGTTAAGCCAAGGGGTGTGTTTACTGTTAATTTAGTAATGATAAACACTGAGACGTATTACGAACCCTTTGAACCTGAACCGGATAATACCGGCGTAGGGATGGCATTGAAATACGTATAAAATTTACGTACCCCAAAATAGCCTCCATGTGCCGGATCCCATAAAATAGAAGTCATGAGATCCTTTAATGTTTTTACTAAAATTCCCTAATAAAACCCTATTAACGTTAGCTATTAGCGCAAGCTTTGCGAGTATTGCTAATGATAATACCATGCCCACAGAAACACCTTTAAGCGCCAATGAATTAGAAGTGATCACCGTTCAAGGTGATTTTCGCCAGCATGATTTACAAAAAACTCCCGCTTCATTATCAGTATTAACAGAACAAAATATTGCGCAGCGTAATGCACAAAATTTGGAAGAATTGGTTATTATTGCTCCTAATGTTAATTTTTCGAGTGGTTCGCAGCGTGCGCGCTATTATCAAATTCGCGGTATTGGTGAACGTAGTCAATTTCAAGAGTCAATTAATCCGTCTGTTGGTTTAATTATTGATGATATTGATTTTTCAGGTATCGGTAGTATTGCATCCTTGTTTGATGTGAGCCAAACAGAAATATTTAGAGGGCCACAAGGTACACGTTTTGGCGCTAGCGCGATGGCGGGTTTGATCAACATTACCACCAATGCACCTACCGATGAGTTTGAAGGTAAAATACAATTAAAAGCAGAAAACTATAATGGCTACGGTGCAAGTATTGTACTTTCAGGGCCAGCAAGTGAGCAGATAAACTATCGATTAGGGGTTGAACAATATAATAGTGATGGTTTTATTGAAAATACTTTTTTAAAGCGTGATAACACAAATAATCGTGATGAATTAACGGCTCGTGGTAAATTAGCTATTACCGCAACAGATGAATTAACAATTGATTTAACTGTTTTTTATTTTAATTTTGATAATGGCTATGACGCTTTTTCACTAGACAATAACCGTAAGACCATGTCTGATGAACCTGGTTTTGATACTCAAAAAACTACGGCTTTAGCGAGTAAATTTATCTACACAGGTATTAGCGTGCATGATTTAATTGTTACCTTAACTTATGCGGATTCAGATTTAGGTTATGGTTATGATGAAGATTGGGCATACGTTGGTATATCAGCCCCTGAAAACATTCAAAATCAAAACTTTGCTTATTGGGAATATTCATCAACCGATCATTACTTTAGAAATAAAACAACATTTACAGGTGATATACGTGCTGTTTCTAAACAAAACAGCAAAATATTTAATGGCACAACTGCATGGGTTGCAGGCGTTTATTATAAAAACGATGATGCTGACTTGTCTCGTCAATATACTTACTTAGAGAATGCTTTTTCTTCAACGTTTAATACCAATACCTATGCACTTTATGCACAATTTGATAGTCAATTAACCACCCAATTATCATTAACGTCAGGATTACGCTTAGAAAAACGTCGAGCCAATTATTATAATACTGATTTTTTTGATGATAGTTTTAGCGATAACATGATCGGTGGAAAATTAGTTTTAGCGTATCAACAATCTAATGATAGTTTGTGGTATGGACAAATCAATCGTGGTTATAAAGCGGGTGGCGCTAATACCGATGGTTCACTTAGCCATGAATTTCGTACATTTTCGCCTGAATATGTTTGGAATTATGAAGCAGGATACAAGGTAAATTTATTGGATAATCAAGCCTATATACGCGCTGCTGTTTTTTATATGGACAGAAGGAATGTGCAAGCCAAAATATCTAAAACTATTCCTCATAATGATGGTAGTAGTGAATTTATTATTTATATTGATAATGCTACCAGTGGTATTAATAAAGGTCTTGAATTAGAAAGTGCGTGGCAAGTTAATGATGTTATTGAGATCTATGGTGCGTTAGGGCTGTTAAATACAAAATTTGGTCACTTTATTAATGCTGACGGTAAAGATTTAACCGGCCGAACACAAGCTCATGCACCTAATTATCAAGTAAACTTAGGGCTTAATATTCAGCCAAGCGAAAACTGGTTAATGAATGTTTCATTTGATGGCAAGGATGACTTTTATTTTTCGGTTAGCCACGATGAAAAGTCGAAAAAAATCGAGATATTTAACGCTTCTATTACTTATCTACAAGAAAACTGGCAACTAAAGGTATGGTCACGTAATTTATTTGATCGTGATTATGCTACTCGAGGCTTTTATTTTGGTAATGATCCGCGTGATGGTTATGCAGCCAAACAATATACGCAATTAGCAGAGCCTATGGTGTTTGGTGTCACTTTTGATTATCAATTTTAACGCTTAATGAACATACGTAAGAAATAATATTTTTGCCACCCTGAATTTGTTTCAGAGTTTATTTCTTAATGGCAAAACATTCAGATAATAGGAAATAGTGATGCAAATATCTATCGAAATAAGTTTATATCCACTGGCCGAACAGCAATTTAAAACTGAAATTTGGCGTTTTATAAAAAAACTTCATCAGGTAAATGGTTTAACGGTGGTAACTAATGGCATGAGCACACAAGTCTTTGGTGAATATGATTTAGTCGTAAAAAACGTTATGACAGAAATTAAGCTTGTGCATCAACAGCTAAATACGGCAGTGTTTGTATGTAAGTTTATTGCTGGTGATCTTAGTCAAGTTAAGTCGGAAAGTTAATGCAAAACATCATTGTTTATTTTTTTAATTTACCTTTGCTTGAATTGCTAGCAGTATTTTTATCGCTTGCTTATGTGTTATTAGCTGCACAAGAGAATAACTGGTGTTGGCCTGCTGCTTTTATTAGCACAGCATTATATGCCTTTATTTTTTACGATGTAGCGCTCCTTATGGACAGTATACTTAGCGTCTATTATATGGCAATGGCGGTATATGGTTGGTTTAGCTGGCAAAGTAATTATTCTAAAAATAATACTCAGCAAAAAAAATTAACTATTAGTCAATGGTCTTGGTGTTTACATATAAAAATTATTATTTCATTAACGTTAACAAGTATAGTGTTTGGGTACTTTATGGCAAATTATACCTCAGCAGCATTTCCTTATATCGATACGACTACTACGGTATTTTCTATTTTTGCTACTTTTTTAGTCGCAAAAAAAGTGCTAGAAAATTGGTTATATTGGCTTGTGATCGATCTTGTTTCTATTTATCTTTATGTTGAAAAATCATTACAACCAACAGCCGTCTTATTTAGCCTTTATGTTGTACTTGCTATTTATGGTTATTGGCAATGGCATCAACAACTTAAAGAACAATCAGTTGATGCACAAAATGATAATACTAAAACTGAATCTACTATGGTAAAAATATGAAGCGATTAACTCAGCAGCTTGCCAAGCTCAGTTATTTTAATAATATTAAGCAAATTTGCGTGATAGATTCAGGAGCAAGCGCCGCATCATTTAAAGTGCAGACATCACAAGGATTATTTTTTGCCAAGTATTTAGCCTCCACACAAATGCATACAGAGATCTCTTGTCTTAATGATCAGAAGATAGAAGTGAAAACTAATTTATATGCTGCAGAGCAAGGGTTAGCGCCAGAAGTTTGTTATTTTGACTCACAATGGCTTATTTCTCGTTACTTTAATGGGATTGAGTTATCAAAATCACATTTATGTTTAAATGATAAATTGCATATTGCCATTGAATTAATGTACAGATGTCATCAACTCAATCGAAAAACTTGCGCTGAATATTTACCTGTATTATCAATTCAACAAACCATAGATTCATTAATAAATTACGATTTTTACCAGCCAGAACAGCTCTCTTTACTACAAAAAATAGCAGACTATTTAGCCACAAGTATTCATGTTGAAGCCAAGAGTGTTTGTCATGGCGATATTAATTTTACTAATATTTTACTTTCGCATCAAAATCAGCCATTAAAACCTTATTATCTTATTGATTATGAATGTGCTTGCTTAGCTAATGTGGAATACGATATTGCCATGTTATTGGCCGTAAACCATCCAGATAACGCTTATCATAAGGCGGTTATACATTTGTATGAAGAGTTTTCTAGTTATAAAATAGACGACAAGCTGGTTACGCATTACCTGTGTTTTTGTTATTTAATCAATGCGTTATGGTACTTTAATAAGTTTAAACAAACGGCAGATCAAACGATGCAAAAATATGCCGTTAAGCAATTTGAATTATTAGATGAAATGGATATATTCTCTGTAACCCTGAGTGATAAAATGAGATAAAGTGTCTTGTTGCTAAGATTAAAAGTAATGATCATCTGTACGGCATCAGTCATAATAAGATTAAAATATTAGACTTGTTTTTGCTGGAAAAAATGTGAACTGGAAAGAATTAATTGAAAACAGAAACCGTTTTTTTTGGTTACTACACAGCGCAGGTTGGTTTGGTTTTGCCCTAATTCATTATCTAGGCTCATTATTACATGACTTGCGTGATATTTTTGTAGTGATCATTTTTTTAAATGCTTATGCAGGTTGGTTGTTTACTATTCCTCTACGTTACATTTATCGTCGAGCATGGAATCTTTCTCCCTTAAAAATAGCACTCGTTGTTATTTTTACCTCTTATTTTACTGGTACATTATGGCAAGTAGTTAAAAATATAAACTACTGGGAAATATATAAACACGGTTATAAGCCTGATTTTTGGCTATATTATACTCAAAATAGTGTTTGGTCTTTTTATATTGTATTAAGTTGGAGTGGGTTATATTTTGGTATTAAATATTATCAAATGCTGCAAAAGGCGAAACAAAATATATTGCACGCCAATACGGTAGCTCATCAAGCGCAATTAAAAATGTTACGTTATCAATTAAATCCACACTTTTTGTTTAATACATTAAATGCTATTTCAACATTAATCTTAGTTAAAGAAAATAAAACAGCCAATGAAATGGTTACTCGTTTAAGTGAATTTTTACGTTATTCTTTAGATATGGATCCGATGAAAAAAGTCACTTTAACCAGTGAAATACAAGCATTACAATATTATCTAGATATCGAAAAAGTACGTTTTGAAGAACGATTACAAGTGGTTTTTGAAATAAATCAAGAATGTTATCAAGCATTAGTTCCCAGTATGATTTTACAGCCATTAGCTGAAAACGCGATAAAATACGCCATAGCAGTACAAGAGCAGGGCGGTAGCATTAAAATAACCATTAATCGATTTGCGAATGATTTATTGATTGAAATGGCAGATAACGGCCCAGGAGCTAAGATTGAAAAAGGTAATTTTTATCGTGAAAATGGGGTTGGGTTAATCAATACTCGTGAACGCTTACAAGCATTATACCAAGATAAATATTCATTAGTCGTTGCTAATAATAGCCCTTGTGGGGTAAAAGTAAATATACGCATACCTTTTCAGTTGGAGCACACTTAACATGAGTCAGCATTCTTTAGCGACTATTATTGTTGATGATGAACCTCTTGCTCGTAAAGGGCTTGAAGTACGTTTGCAAGACTATGAAGATATTTCCATTGTTGCCCAATGCGCCAATGGTAAAGAAGCGCTTAAAGTATTGGCCAGTCAAGACATTGATGTAATGTTTTTAGATATTCAAATGCCAGGGTTGAATGGTTTTGACGTATTACAGCAAGCGTTAATACAAGGAATTAATTTACCCTTGGTGGTCTTTGTTACTGCCTTTGACGACTTTGCTTTACAGGCCTTTACGGTTCATGCCTTAGATTATTTATTAAAACCTACCGATGAAATACGTTTACAACAAACCATAGATAAAATTCGTCTTCATTATCAAAATCAAAAAAATAATGAACAACGTCATAAATTATTACAGTTAGTCAGTGATGTGACGGGTAATGATTGCACTAAAATAGTTGCTGAATTAAATAATAATTCAATGAAATTTACACATTATTCGGATATTTTAGCTATAAAAGATGGTGGTGAAGTCAGTAGGGTGCCAGTCAAAGAAATACAGTGGATAGATGCAGCGGGCGATTATATGTGTGTTCATACCCAAAATGAAACACATATTTTAAGACAAACCATGAAACAACTAGCGCAAACATTAGATCCGCGTTTATTTGTACGAACACACCGTTCTATTATCGTTAACCAACAGTATGTAGAAAAATTTTGCAGCCAATTAAATGGTGAATATTATCTTATTTTACATAACGGTAAAGAATTAAAAGTAAGCCGCAGTTACAAGGATAAAGTAAAACAATTACTGTCGTCTTAACACTTAACTATGTACCTTAATATTGTCTTTTACTTTGTTCAGATAATGCCAATATATTATTTTGCACATCAATTAAGCTTTGGCTTACTTGTTTTTTATGCTGAATAGCCGTAGATAAACTTACTGTGGTTATTGTATTATTTTGCTCTGCTATCATCACTCCAGTTTTATTTTCAAGTAATGTTTGTATTGCTGCAACGCCCATTTTTGTTGCTACAATTCTATCTTTAGCAACGGGTGAACCACCACGTTGAATATAGCCTAAAATACAAGCAGTACAATCAGTTTGTGTATGTTCTTTTAAGTCTAGTGCAAGTTGATGAGCGCCACCTTCCCATAAATTTTCTGCAATAACAATAATATAGCTTGATTGCCTATTTTTTTGTGCTTGTTTTATATGTTTAGAAATTTCAGTTAAACGATCTGCTCTATCTTTTTCAGTACTAAGATTAAAATTTTCAAATGACAATACTTGTTCAGCAGCACAAGCAACACCAACATTAAAGGTAATTTGACCGCTATGACGACCCATTAACTCAACAATAAATACCCGCTCAAAAGCATCCGCCGTGTCTCTTATTTTATCTATCGCTTCTATAGCCGTATTTATTGCAGTAGTAAAGCCAATAGTATAATCCGTTCCGTCAATATCATTATCTATAGTGCCCGGAATACCAATAACTTGTCCTTGCCAATATTGTTGTAATTTTAATAAACCAGTAAAAGAACCATCGCCGCCAATAACAATAAGGCCATCAATTTTTTCTTTTATTAACGTATTAGCCGCTTGTTTCAGCCCATCTTGATGATGAAACTCTTTACAACGAGCACTTTTTAGTAAAGTGCCACCTTGATTGATTAAGCCATGAACTTGTTTTGGCGTTAAGTTAAAAAAATCTTGATTAATTAAACCATTATAGCCATGTTTAAAGCCTATAATTTCAATATCATAATGATATGCAGCCAAAACGGCAGCACGAATAGCGGCATTCATACCTGGTGCATCACCACCACTGGTTAATAAAGCGATTTTTTTGATTTTTTGCATAGCTAATTTGTATTTCCCTAAATGATGAAAGCATCATAAAAGTTTTACCTTAGAAAGTAAAAAATTAACTATATACCACATATGGGCTCTCTCCCATTGCAAGACAATTTAAAACTTCATTGATTATTATTTTATTGAATTCCCTAAGCTGTAGTGTATGATTTTAGGATGTTTGTTGAATAAGTTTGGTTTGTAAATAAAAGCGGTTAATGTCGGTTAAAGGACATTATTGTCACAAAAATCCGTGATATTAAAAAAAATTATTTGAAAGTAGGGCGAAGATCAAAATTTGTATGTTTATATCAAGTTGATTAAGTTCCCCTCTCAGCGAGAATTAAAAGGCTTAGAGGCAAGGCATTGATTGAAGATAATGGTTGTTCAGGACAATATGCTCCTGCATTGTCTAATAGCCTGCATCCATGCAGATTCCTTGTCAAATCAATAACGCATTTAAACTCGCCTTTTGGGAGCTTAGTCGAAAAAGGCGGCGATTACCTATCAGCACTTAAAGGTAATCAAAGTACATTACATGATGATGTTATTTTATTCTTTGAAAATACACCTAAAAGTCATATTAACGCTTCAGCAATCTTTGCCAAAGACCAATCCTTGTTACGTAATAAAATAGCTTTTATTCGGTCACATTCTTTTTGCTCACGACAAGCTTATGGCGCTGTGTAAGCTCTTTGAT
>WGGB01000295.1 GCA_015491935.1 Alteromonadaceae bacterium | reverse complement strand
TCGAACAAATAAACTTCAGTTTAAATACGCTTTTACAACAATACCCTAATGCTGAAAAAGTCAATTTAACGCTGTTGCAAGGCAAAGCGGTTTATCAATTTAAAGTGGGTAAAAAGTGGCAATTAGTTTCTGCTAAAACAGGTGAGCTATTGCCTAATATAAGCAAAGCACAAGCAATATTGATTGCTAAAAGTCGTTATACAGGTAATGGGCAAGCGATAGCTGCTGATTTAATTACTCACTCTAATGGTGAAGTAAGTCCGCGAATTTTACCTGCATGGAAAATTAGCTTTGACGATTTTGGCTCACCACGTTTGTATATATCAGCGCAAACGGGTGAAGTTGTGACTAAACGCCATAGTTTTTGGGTATTGTTCGATTGGTTATTTCGTTTTCATATTATGGATTATGGTGAAGATGAAGATGCCAGCAATATTTTACTGTTAGTGATTGCGTTTATTTCATTACTCGCTTGTATTACTGGTGTGGTTTTAACCTACGTGAGTTTTGTGAAAGTACGTGGTAAGTCGATTAAACCGCCTAAAAGTAGAGTGCACATAAAATTTATGCCATGGATACGTTTTTTTCATCGCTGGTTGTCTTTATTAGTCTTTGCACAATTATTAATCTGGATAGGCACAGGGCTTTATTTTAACTTGATGGATCATCAAAAAGCTTCAGGAAATCAACATCGCCAACGTATTGTTGAAAATACCAGCCAATTTGCCAAGGATAATTTATTTTCATTGCGTGAATTAGTGCAAGAGTACCCATCGGTCGAAAAAATAAGCTTAATAGAACGTTTAAATAAGCCGTTTTATTTATTGACCTTTCAGCATGGCTTGTATAGTCATTTTCCGCGTCAGCAAAAGTTAATTGATGCTAATACAGGGCAGATTAAACGTATTGATACTGAGCTTGTAGAGAAAACTGCATTACTTTCTTATCAAGGCCATGCTGAGGTAACGTCGGCAAAAATGTTAATGAAAAATGAAGAGTTGCCTAAGCAGAAAAACTTATTATGGCGAGTTGATTTTAACGATAATGTTAATACCAGTGTTTATATTGACGGACAAAATGCCAGTATTATTGGCCATGTTGATGACGATAAACGCCTTGCTGACTTTATGTTTAAACTGCATTTTATGGACTATCGAGTGATTAACAAAATGCTTGGCGGCAAAGCTGGGAGCTTTAATAATGCACAAATTATTTTATTGGCTTTATTAACCTTATTATTTTCACTAACGGGTGTGTATTGGTTAGCGCATTTAGTGAAACATAAGCAATTTCGTTATTAGCTTAGTTTTAGCTAATAACAAATCCATTGATGACAAAGTACTTGATACCAATAGTCATCATTTTATTAAAAGAAACTAACTGAAAATAGGACGTTATTATGAAAAACGTAAGCAAGATATTATTAACCTCAATCTTAACTGTTGGCATAGCCGCAACGGCAACTGCACATGATGCAAAGATGCACATGAAAAAACCGCAAAAAGCTGATTGTACTGTGATGGATAAAATGGACAAGGATAAAATGATGAAAAAGGATCCTGTTTTAATGGCTATGATGAAAAAATGCATGAAACAAAAAATGGGAAAAATGAAATTACAGCATAAAGAAATGAGTGAAAAACATAACCATAATGAAGGCGCTGAAGAAGGCCAACATCACTAATTTTATTGTTGTAATAATTTAGTTGTAGTCCTCCTGACGAAAGTCAGGATTTTGATTTTAAAGAACTGGGTTTATAGCAACTAAAATAAACAACCAAGGTAAGGATAAAAGATGAATATTATAAAAACGCTACTGGTACTCGCCATTATTGCTGTTATTGGCGCAGGCACTATGATCTACTCAGGCATAGTTAATGTTGCAGCAGATGAACCGCATAGCGCAATGGTGTATTGGATGCTTGAACAAACACGTGAAAATTCGATAGCCAAAGCTTCTAAAGATATAAAAGTTCCTAATTTAGAGGATGCAGACTTATTACTCTCTGGTGGTGCTGATTATAACTTTATGTGTGCGAGTTGCCATTTACAACCAGGACAAAAAGAAAGCGATATGAGTGTTGGTTTATATCCCTCGCCACCTAATTTTGCTGTAGAAAATGACGAGCACTCACATGAGTCAAATAACAACGAAGATAAAAGTGCTGAAGCTAAAAAGCATTTTTGGGTGATCAAACATGGTATTAAAGCATCTGGTATGCCTGCATGGGGTAAAACTCATGACGATAAACGTATTTGGGCAATGGTCGCTTTTATTCAAAAATTACCTGAATTAACGCCTGAGCAATATCAAATATTGACTGCCGTTGAATAATCAATTATTTGCATTAAAAATGTTAAATAAAAATATACAAGGCGTTAAGGTCTAGCGACTAAAAATTAGGGGTAGTTCGTACCTTACCAATTTCAAGCAACTTATTATCAGCGGCTTAATGTGGCGTTATGTTTTTTATCGAGGATACAATGAAACTAAAGGTATTATTTTTTTTAGCACTATGCATTCAGGGAACTGCTGCTTTTGCGGCAGAAAAACATTCAATGATGATGCATCACGAACATAAAATGGGAGCTTCTAATAATATTCTGACAGAGGCGGGAAATGATGCTTTCGGTACCATTCAGGAGGTTATCGCAAAATTAAATAATGATCCTAATACTGATTGGGGAAAAGTAAACCTTGAGGTATTGAGGCAGCATTTATTGGACATGAATGATATGACGCTAAATGTCGCAGTTATTTCTCAAAAATCAATTCATAATGGTTTGGAAGTCACTGTCAGACCAACGACGGATAGAGCAGAATTAGCTTTAACAAGGATTTTTAAGGCACATCCTCTTATGTTAAAGCGTGAAACTGGATGGACGATGAAAGTTGTGAAAAATAATGGACTTTACATGTTGACTACTACATCAGACGACTCTAAAGATACCCTTAAAATCAGAGGACTAGGTTATATCGGCTTGATGGCTTATGGTACTCATCATCAGAGTCATCACTGGGCAATGGCAACAGGTAAAAATCCTCATGCTGAACATCATTAAACACAACAAGCAAATAAAGGATAAAAAATGATTAAAATACTAACAACAGTAATTTTTATGCTAGTAAGCTTTGCCACCCTAGCTCATGGCAATGAAACGCATAACGTTAATAAGGATAAACAAGCCATAGTAAAAATAATATCAGGCATTAAATATGGTTGGGAACATGGTGATGGCAAACCCTTTAGAGAAAATTTTTTAGACTTTAAAGGTGCCCGTTATATTGAAGGTGGCGGTCAAAATAAAGGATTAAACTCTTTAGTCGGTCATCATGTTGAGCCTGAAAAAGATGCGATGGACTATTTGAAATTAGATTTTAATGATATTGAAGTGAATTTTGAAGGCGATAATTTTGCTTGGGTAATTGCTGATACACGTGTAAAAGGGAAAGTAAAAAAGTCGGGTTATGAGTTTAATAAATCAGGTTACCAAACATTTTTATTTCGTAAAATAGATGGTGTATGGAAAGTGGTACATACTCATTCATCATCAAGAAATCACCAAGTAAAAAAATAATCTGGCAATTAAATTATTAATACCTACTAAGGCTAGGGATTTATTAAAAAGCTTGATATATGTCAATATATTTAACGGTATGAAGAATATACTAGCTAAGTTATAAAAATCACTTCTAGCTTGTAGTAAAAATTAATAGACTATTTGGTGCAAAAAGGATTGAAAAACGGTGAAATGTAAATTGGGTGAAATTATTTTGTTAGTCTTAGGCTTGCTCGTTAGCGAACAGGTTTTTGCGCATACAAATCACGCATTTTTTGAACCGTTAGACAATGGCTTTGAACAATCTTTTTTTGATGAATCAAGTGAGCCAGATAATATTATGGCTAATAAATTACGTCTTAAAAAT
>WGGB01000294.1 GCA_015491935.1 Alteromonadaceae bacterium | reverse complement strand
TTAAGAATAAGTAATTAACGGAAAAGGCATTCATCAAGGTAATATTAAACGAATGGATTTGAAGTAAACGCTTTTAGTTTACATATTCCCTCTTAAATATATCTTTTGAGTTTAAATATAACTGTTACTTATAAATGCAAATAATCAATAAACTCTAATTAATATTAAATGAAAAAAGTAGACATCACATGAATATTTCAGATAAAAAAATCGCCATCATTGGTCTTGGTTATGTTGGGTTACCGTTAGCAGTAGAGTTTGGTAAAAAATATAAAACATTGGGGTTCGATATTAACCAAGCACGTATAACTGAACTTGAAAATGGCACAGATAGTACTCTTGAAGTTAGTGATGCTGAATTAGCTGAAACGACAAATTTAACTTTTTCTTATAATGTAGATGATTTAAAATCAGCCAATATATACATTGTTACCGTACCAACGCCTATTGATGAGCACAAACAACCTGATTTAACGCCACTCGTTAAAGCCAGTGAAATGTTAGGTAAAGTAGTCAGTAAAGACGATATTATTATCTACGAATCAACTGTTTACCCAGGAGCTACCGAAGAAACGTGTATTCCTATGGTTGAAAAAACGTCAGGCTTAACGTTCAATAAAGATTTTTTTGCAGGTTACTCTCCCGAGCGTATTAACCCCGGTGATAAAGAACATCGTGTCATTAATATTTTAAAAGTAACCTCTGGCTCAACACCTGAAATAGCAGAAGTTGTTGACCAACTCTATAAATCAATCATTATTGCAGGTACACATAAAGCCAGCTCTATTAAAGTAGCTGAAGCGGCGAAAGTGATTGAAAACACTCAACGTGATGTCAATATTGCCTTAATCAACGAACTGTCAATTATCTTTAATAAACTAAATATAGATACGTTAGAGGTATTAGAAGCGGCAGGCACTAAATGGAATTTCTTACCATTTCGCCCAGGTTTAGTTGGCGGTCACTGTATTGGTGTCGATCCATACTATTTAACTCATAAAGCACAAACGGTTGGTTATCATCCAGAAATGATCTTAGCAGGTCGTCGCTTAAATGATGGCATGGGTGCCTATGTGGTTTCTCAACTGGTTAAAAATATGCTGAAAAAGCAAATACAAGTTGATGGCGCTAATGTATTAGTAATGGGATTAACGTTTAAAGAAAACTGTCCTGATTTACGCAATACCAAAGTGACAGATATTGTCAGTGAGCTTAAAGAATACAATATTAACGTAGATATTACCGACCCTTGGTGTTCAAGCGAAGAAGCTGAGCATGAGTACGGTTTAACAACTACTACTCCTGAACAAAATAAATATGACGCTATTATTCTTGCTGTTGCCCACAATGAATTTAAAGAGCTCGGTGTAGAGAATATTCGTAAACTAGGCAAAGATAATCATGTGCTTTATGATTTGAAATATTTATTACCGAAAGAATCAGTTGATATGAGGTTGTAGTGTTTAATGCCTACTATCAGTCAATTTTTTGGTATACTTATTCGGATGTATTACGATGCTCATAATCCTCCACATTTTCATGTGATTTATGGGGAATATGAAGCACAAATAAATATTAATACCTTGGAAATAATTAAAGGTGATTTACCTAAGCGAGTACTGTAGTTAACAATTGAATGGGCTGTAACGCATAGAGACGAATTACACCTTGACTGGGAACTAGCAATATTACATAAACCCTTAAATAAAATAGAGCCTTTGGAGTAATTATGATTAAAGTGATAAGTGTTGAAGCTAAAAGTAACTACGTTTTATCTCTCGCTTTTAATGATGGTTTACGAGGTGATGTTTCAATTGCAGATCGTTTATTTGGTGAAATGTTTGAACCATTAAAAAATCAAAAATATTTTTCTCAAGTAAAAGTAGATGACTACGGCGTAGTTTGTTGGCCAAATGAAGCCGATTTAGCTTCAGATGTTTTGTACAAAAAAGTATTAGAAACGAAGCACTAATGTAGGTCGTACTTTAGTGCGACAAATAACTCTCTATATAAATAAAAAGATAAAAAAATGTCACGTTACAACGAAATAAAAAAACAACTTACAGAAACACCTAAAACTTGGCTCGTAACAGGTGTTGCTGGTTTTATTGGTTCAAACCTACTTGAAACATTATTACTATTAAATCAACAAGTCGTTGGTTTAGATAACTTTGCCACAGGTCATCAACATAACTTGGATGAAGTACAAGGATTAGTGTCTAATGAACAATGGCAAAACTTCACTTTTATTGAAGGGGATATTCGCGACTATAAAAGCTGTGAACAAGCCATTAATGCAAAAGGAAAAGCGGTAGACTATATTTTACATCAAGCTGCTTTAGGCTCTGTACCACGCTCAATTGCTGACCCTATTTTAACTAACTCGGCTAACATTACCGGTTTTTTAAATATGCTTACCGCGGCAAAAGAAGCTAAGGTAAAAAGCTTTACTTACGCAGCATCTAGCTCTACGTATGGCGATCATCCAGCATTACCCAAAGTAGAAGAAAATATAGGCAACCCATTGTCACCGTATGCAGTCACTAAATATGTCAACGAATTATATGCCAGCGTTTTTGCTAAAACATA
The DNA here is from genome assembly GCA_015491935.1 of Alteromonadaceae bacterium. GTDB lineage: Bacteria > Pseudomonadota > Gammaproteobacteria > Enterobacterales > Alteromonadaceae. The sequence goes on along the minus strand of WGGB01000294.1, from coordinate 1,558 downwards.
CAACTTTAAAGCCATAGGGTTACGTTATTTTAACGTGTTTGGTAAACGCCAAGATCCAAACGGCGCTTATGCCGCAGTTATTCCTAAATGGACATCAACCATGATAAAAAATGAAGAATTATTCATTAATGGTGATGGTGAAACCAGTCGCGACTTTTGTTTTATTGAAAACACCGTACAAATGAATATATTAGCCGCAACGGCACCTGATGAAGCGAAAGATCAAGTATATAATGTTGCAGTGGGTGATAGAACAACCTTAAATGACCTTTTCAGTGCGATAAAAAATGCATTAATAGCAAATGGTGTTGATGTAAAAACGGAAGCTATTTATCGTGATTTTAGAGCAGGTGATGTGCGCCACTCTCAAGCCGATATAAGCAAAGCTAAAAACGCTCTAGGTTACAAGCCCGAGTTTGTTATCGCACAAGGAATTGACAAAGCAATGCCTTGGTATGTTAAGTTTTTAAGCTAATGAATACTCACTAATTATATAAGTAAATAAATGAAAATATTAGTTACAGGTGGCGCAGGTTTTATTGGTTCAGCCGTCATTCGTCATATTATAAAAAACACCAATGATTCAGTTGTTAATGTAGATAAACTAACCTACGCAGGTAATTTAGAATCACTTGCTGATATTGAAAATTCAGATAAATACAGCTTTGAACAAGTCGATATTTGTAATCGCACAGAGCTAGATCGTGTTTTTGAAGCGCACAAACCAGGTGCCGTTATGCACCTTGCTGCCGAGTCGCATGTTGACAGATCTATTGATGGTCCTGCTGCCTTTATTGAAACCAACATTGTTGGTACTTACCAATTATTAGAAGCAACTCGTCAATATTGGCTAACACTCGATGAACAAGCTAAATCAGCTTTCCGTTTTCATCATATCTCTACTGATGAAGTGTATGGCGATTTAGAAGGTACAACAGACCTATTTACCGAAACCACAAGCTATGAGCCAAGTAGCCCTTATTCAGCGTCAAAAGCCTCAAGTGATCATTTAGTTAGAGCATGGCTTCGCACATATGGTTTACCAACGGTTATAACTAACTGTTCAAACAATTACGGCCCTTATCACTTTCCAGAAAAGCTCATTCCATTAGTTATTCTAAATGCTCTAGAAAGTAAATCATTGCCTATTTATGGTAAAGGTGATCAAATTCGCGACTGGTTATACGTAGAAGATCACGCCAGAGCGTTATATAAAGTAGTCACGACAGGTAAAGTTGGTGAAACCTATAACATAGGTGGTCATAACGAAAAACAAAATATTGAAGTCGTTGAAACTATTTGTGAAATCTTAAATGAATTAGTGCCACAGAAAACAAGTTACAAAGATCAAATTACTTTTGTAAAAGATCGTCCTGGTCACGATATGCGTTATGCAATAGATGCAACTAAAATAGAAAAAGAATTAGGCTGGACACCACAAGAAACCTTTGAAACAGGTTTAAGAAAAACTGTTCAGTGGTATTTAACCAATAGAGAATGGTGTAAACGAGTACAAGATGGAACATACCAACGCGAACGTTTGGGAGGATAAAATGCC
>WGGB01000293.1 GCA_015491935.1 Alteromonadaceae bacterium | reverse complement strand
TAGGCCGTTTTTCCAAGGCAATAAAACTGCTATAGGGTGAAATAATTTGATGGCTAATAGACGTGGTAAGTACTTGTTGTTTTACTTGCTCAGGATCTTTACCTGTGACTAATCCGTCAAGTAAATCGGCAATTTTACGACGTGCCCATAAAGTTGAAACGCCGTGTGCACTTTGTTGATCATTAATTATTAATTGCTGACTCCAACGGCTTGTTGCGCTATCTGCTTGTAATTGCAGCGCGTTGATAGGTAAGGGCGATTTAATCGTTACTTGTAGTGCTTGTCCTACATAAAGATCAGGTGTTTTTTCTGGAAAGATCTCTAACGGCTGATGGATCTTTTGATCTAGCGTTAACACTATATTGCTCAATACAGGCTGACTTATTTTTGCCATTAGAGTTGATACTTTGTTTTGTACTTCATTTAAATTTTGAATAAAAACATAACTACCGCGACCAAACTGAGCGGCTTTTTTCATAAAATAACCATTTGGCGCAGCGCCAATACCAAGGGTGAATAATCGGGCGTTGCCAAGTCGAGTTTGTAGTAACTTCATTAATTCAAACTCGTTAGAAACGGCACCATCGGTAATAAAAATAATTTGTTTGATCGCTTTTGCTTGTTGATCTGGTGATTTCTTCATCATCAAGGCGTTATATAGAGGGCGATACATTTGTGTGCCACCACCAGCGCTAAGTTGTTCAATAAAATGTGTAGCGGTATCAATATTTTGGTTATTAACCATTTTGCTGTGGTTGAACAACTGCTGTGAAGTACTATTAAAAGCGATAATATTAAAACTGTCTTGGGGCGCTAATAAAGACAAGGCTTGCGCTAAACTTGCTTTTGCCTGTTGAATAGAACGGCCTTGCATCGACCCTGAAGTGTCAATAATAAAGATAACGTCTCTTGGTAAGGTATTAGGCAAATTAGTTTGCTGTTGTTGCGGCGGAAAAAAAGTAAGCAAAGTGTAATAACTATCGCCAATTTGTTCGCTAAAACTGCTGACCTGAGGTGTATCTGCCGTTTCCAGCTGCCATTGTAGTGTAAACCGTTTATCGGCCAGCACCTGTTGTTTAGCTAAAGTAATTTTATAGTGTGAACCTTGCTGGTTTAATACTTGGCTAGTAATGGCATGGCTATTACTGATGATATGATTAATGGCAACACCCGCATTTAAATTAATCGCAATAGCAGCCTCACTACTCGCTAATGACTGTTTAGCTGGCTCAAAAAACTCGCTATTTAGTTCAGCAGGAGATTTAACAGAGTGCTGAGGTTGATAACGAGAAGTCATTGCTAGTGGTAAAGATAAATTAAAATTTCCATCGTGATAGGAAACAGAACTTATTAATCTGATAGTCACTTCAACAGTGGTTTGTGGTGGAATATTGGCAATTTTATTAGTAAATAAATTAGGGCGTTGCTGTTCAACTAAGCTTGCTTTACGACCCTTTTTTTTCGCTTTAAGGTAGGCTTTTTTTGCCGCTTGCTTCTCCATTATTTTACCTTCGATAACGCGATCGCCAATACGAATTTTCATATAGTTAACGGCTGCGTTTTCAGGTAATGGAAATTGGTACTTTCCTTCTAATGCAATATCATGAGGATTAATAAAAATCTGTTTTATTTCGGTATAGGCGATCAAACCATTTATCTCAATATTTGCCTGCATATCAACAGGTAATGCTGCGCGCATACTAGGATCAGGATGATCAAACAATAACTGAGGACCATTTATAAGAGGATTAGTTATGTTATTGCTTACTGAGTTTTTTGCCAAGGTACTGCTCGACTCCAGTGTTTTTGCTTGTACCACCGAAATAGCAACAAAAATACTAAGTAAAGCAATGAGTAACATTAAAAAAATTAATTTAATCCAGCCCCTGCGTTGTTTTTTGCGTTGTTGTTGCTTTTTTTGATGAAGAGATAAATAGCTACTGCCATCGTTAATGAGTTGCCGTTTATTCGTTATTTTGAGCATGAAAATATTCCATTTAGTTAGAGATACTTTCTATTTCAGCAAATAATATAGGTTATGAACGGGCTAAATTATGGCAATGTTAAGGGCAATTATGACGAAATGTGGCAAGGATAAAATGCTTCATTAGATAAAAAAAGACTGATAAGTCATAAGACTGACTGTTAATATGTAATACCAAGTTGATTAAGTTCTTTCCCACTCAGCGAGAATTAAAAGGCTTAGAGGCAAGGCATTGATTGAAGAGAATGGTTGTTCCCTTGTCAAAATCAATAACGCAGCATATAAGCCTTTTAAACTCGCCCTTTGGGAGCTTGCTCGAT
>WGGB01000292.1 GCA_015491935.1 Alteromonadaceae bacterium | reverse complement strand
CATTGAACGTCGGTTAGGGGTTGAGATTAGTTATAGAAGTAATCATTTTAAAATTGTTGGCAAGCCTTCAAATTGTCAAGCAGTGACACAATTACTGAAAGAGCTTTACCTTGAAACAGAAAGCGTAAAAGGTCACAGTAAATTAATTACCGATGAAATGGTGCACCTTGCTATTTTAAATGCCAAAGTACTTGAGCAACCCTCAATAAGTAAACTTGATGTCAATTACGAGAAGACAGTTACCATAAAAACTAAGCGCGGCATGATCAAGCCTCGTAACAAGAACCAGCATCATTACGTGCATAATGTATTAACCCATGATATTAGTTTTGGTGTAGGCGTTGCCGGCACAGGTAAAACCTATTTAGCGGTTGCTTGTGCTGTAGATGCCTTAGAACGTCAAGAAATTCGCCGTATTTTATTAACTCGTCCAGCGGTTGAAGCGGGTGAAAAACTTGGCTTTTTACCCGGTGATTTATCACAAAAGGTTGATCCTTACTTACGCCCTCTTTACGATGCATTATTCGAAATGCTAGGTTTTGAAAAAGTAGAAAAACTAATAGAACGCAATGTAATTGAAATTGCCCCACTTGCTTATATGCGTGGTCGCACTTTAAATGATGCCTTTGTTATTTTAGATGAAAGTCAAAACACAACCGTAGAACAAATGAAAATGTTTTTAACACGAATTGGTTTTAATTCTAAAGCGGTCATAACGGGTGACATAACTCAAGTAGATTTACCTCGAGGAATGCGCTCAGGTTTACGCCATGCGATTGAAGTATTAGATAATATTGATGATATTAGTTTTAGTTTTTTTGAAGCAAAAGATGTTGTTCGACATCCTGTCGTGGCAAGAATAGTTAATGCCTATGATACCCATGATAAAAAAATGGCCGCAAAAAAACTATCAAAAGGACAAGATATTTCTCAATCAAAAACAACGGTTGAAGATATCATGGCACGTAAAACTGAAAATAAAGAGTAAATTTTGGCGATTACCGTAGATATACAACAAATTAGTAAAAATACTGAAATACCTGAGCCAAATCAAATTAAGCAATGGATTGATGGCGCATTATTACCTCAACATGATAACGTTGAGTTAACTGTTCGCATTGTTGATATTGCCGAGAGCCAAAGCCTAAATAAACAATATCGCAATAAAGATAAACCCACTAATGTGTTATCTTTTCCGTTTGAAGTACCCGATGGTATTGAACTTAATTTATTAGGTGATTTAGTAATTTGTGCAGATATTGTCAGCAAAGAGGCTAAAGCTCAACATAAAACCGTACAAGCACACTGGGCACATATGTTAGTGCATGGCTGTTTGCATTTATTAGGCTATGATCATATAAATAATGATGATGCTGAACATATGGAAACGCTTGAGATAGACATTCTTGCAAAACTCGGGTTTAATAACCCATATAACCAATTATAGGAATTAATAAAGCTCTATGAGCGATGACAATCCCCACTCTAGTAACGGTTCTTCAAATAAATCTATTTTAGAAAAAATAGTACAAGTATTTACTGGAGAGCCAAAAAACAAAGAAGAATTAGTTGAAGTTTTAAATGATGCTCAAGACAGAGAATTAATTAAACCCGAAACTAAACAAATGATTGAAGGTGTTCTTGAAGTTGCCGATATGCGGGTTCGAGAAATAATGATCCCTCGTTCACAAATGATCACTTTAGATATAGCTCAATCACTAGATGAATTTTTACCTATTATTTTAGATTCAGCTCATTCACGTTTTCCTGTTGTTAATGAAGATATAGATCATATTGAAGGGATATTACTTGCGAAAGACTTACTTGCTTATGGCTTTAATCAACAAGATACTTGCCATTTAAAAGATATAATTCGTCCTGCGATTATTGTTCCTGAAAGTAAAAAAGTAGAGCCCTTATTAAAAGAATTTCGTTCACAACGCTATCACATGGCTGTCGTTGTTGATGAATATGGTGGCGTATCAGGGTTAGTCACTATTGAAGATATTTTAGAACTTATCGTTGGCGAAATTGAAGATGAAACTGACGATGAAACAGAAGAAGAAATTAAACATTTAGCAAGTAATGTTTATCAAGTTAAAGCCTTAACAGATCTTGCTGATTTTGATGAATATTTTAACTGTGAATACGATAAAAAAGATGTGGACACCTTAGGTGGTTTAGTACTACATCATTTTAACCATATGCCTAAAAAGGGCGAAGAAATATCTATTGGCAATTTCACCTTTAAAATTACCGCAGCGGACAATCGCCGAATTCAAACGTTACAAGTAACCATACCTAAAGATCATGCCATTTCGGGAAAGCTTGCTGACTAATATGCGACAAGCATTAAAAGCCGTATTGCAAACGACAATACAAGCACCTAAATACCAATACTTACTCAGTTTTATCGCTGGTTTAGTATTGGTATTTGCTTACGCTCCATTTTCCTATTGGCCTATCACTATTTTAGTGCCCGCATTATGGTTAAGCTTACTTAATAATAAACCTTTAAAAGAGGCAACTAAACTCGGCTTTTTCTTTGGTTTAGGATGGTTTGGCGCAGGTATTAGTTGGGTACACGTTAGCATAGCAACTTTTGGCGGTATGCCTTTAATTTTTTCTTTGTTGTTAATGCTGTTACTTTGCAGTTATCTTGCCATTTACCCCGCTCTTGCTTGCTATTTAGCCGCAAAACTTAATAACAAACATTTTTCAGCATGGTTATTTGTACCTATTTGGTTATTTACAGAGTACTTGCGCTCAATAATGTTGACTGGGTTTCCATGGCTATCTTTAGGTTATAGCCAAATTGATGGCCCATTATCTGTCTTTGCTCCTGTCATTGGCGAAACAGGCATCACCCTAATAATGCTGATGTTTGCTGTTACCTTGATGCATCTTTTGCTTAAGAAAAAAAAGGGCATCCATTTAGTTATTTTGAGTATTTTAACCCTAACCACTTGGGTTATATCAACAACTTCTTGGCTAACACTAACCGATAAAACAGTTAAAGTAGCGTTAATTCAAGGTAATATTGAACAATCTATGCGTTGGCAACCCGATCAAGAATGGCCAACTATGCTCAAATATTTAGATTTAACTCGTGCTAATTATGGTGCAGATCTTATTGTTTGGCCAGAATCAGCTATTCCAAAATTAGAACCTTTAGCACAAGAGTTTCTTGATCTTGCTAATCGTTCTGCGGCACTCAATAACACAGCCATAGTTACCGGTATTCAAAATTACAATATAAAAACCAAACAATACTATAACGGCTTAATTGTATTAGGTAAAAAAGATAAAAATAGCCCTATTGGTCAATATACTTATAACACCCATAATCGTTATTACAAACATCATTTATTACCTATTGGCGAATTTGTCCCCTTTGGCGATTTATTACGCCCCTTAGCGCCATTTTTTAACTTACCTATGTCATCCTTTAGCCGAGGAGCTTATGTGCAACCTAATATTACCGCCAATGGCTTACATATTTTACCCTTAATTTGCTTTGAAATTGTTTTTGCCGACCAACTTAAAGCTAATTTTCATCCCGATACCGACTTATTATTAACGGTGAGTAACGATGCTTGGTTTGGCGACTCTCATGGCCCTCATCAGCATTTAGAAATAACAAGAATGCGCGCCCTAGAATTTGGTCGTCCTATGCTAAGAAGTACGAATAATGGAGTGACTGCGGCGATAGATTATCAAGGCAAAGTGGTAAAACAAATTCCACAATTTAAAGAAGCGGTACTTAAGGCTAAACTTCAACTAGTTCACGGCACTACACCTTATAGTCATTGGGGAAACTGGTTAACTTACCTGCTGGCTCTTATTCTTTTTATAAGTATTAAGAGCTATAGTTTTAAAAATAAGTCTTAAAAATAAGTCATAAAAAAACGCTAAGTTATAGCGTTTTTTATTCTACTTTGACAATCAATCAATAAATTAATCTCTAGGGTACAAACCGACTTTGTTTCGCCCAGATTCTTTCGCTTGATATAAAGCCGCATCAGCACATTCTATCCATGCTTCATAACTTGAAAATGTTTCACTCACTTCAGCAATACCTAAACTAACCGTGTAATTAATTTCTATATCATTGTACTTAACCACAGAGCTTTCTACGGCTTTGCGTAAGCGTTCAGCCATAATATAAGCATTTTTCAGATCAGTATCAGGTAATAAAATGGTAAATTCTTCACCACCATAACGACCTGCAGTATCGGTTTCACGTACATGATGTTTAATTAAAGCAGAAATATGACGGATCACTTCATCACCTACCATATGTCCATAACCATCATTAACTTTTTTGAAAAAATCAATATCAAGCATGATCAAACTTGCTGTCGTTTTAGTACGAGTCCAACGTTTATACTCAGCCTGTAAACACGATTCCCAATGAATGCGATTAAACAAACCTGTTAAACCATCAGTTTGACTCAAAATAGCTAATTCTTCATTAGCCCCTTCAAGTTCTAATTTATGTACCGCTTCATCGGTGACATCATAAATAATTAAACAAAGGTGAGTAACCTCTCCTGTTGCCGACATCAATGGAATAAACGTGGTATTTTGGTACATAAATTCGGCAGTACCTGTGATCGGACGATAATTGTCAAACTTAAATAAATAAGGGCGTTGTTCCCAAATAGTAAAAGCTTTGTTTTTTAATAAAAATACTGACTCAGCTTTACGTACAAACCACTCTTTAGGAATTTCATCAAACAAATCAAATAGCACTTTACCTTGGGTTTCTCGCGGTAATAAACCGCTATGGTTTTCCATAAAACCATTCCAAATTTGAATGGAGTAATCTTTATCTAATACCACCAAACCAACATCAATGTTATGTAACATTTCCATTAGCCAATGTAATTCATGTAATTGTGAGCTTTCTAAAGACATAATTAATCCAATAAATTTAATTCAAGCAGTGAACAAAGCTAAAATAAGTTAATTTTAATCCAACATATAAGACACTTTATTATTAAGTGTTTTCATTGATTTTTCAGTAAACAATAGCAAAATATCACACTTTATAGGATAATTTTCTATACCGTAGCTAATTTCTATCGCTAATGTTTTTTGCCATTTAGTTATGTTTGTCGCCACTAACTCAGAAACATTACAATGCTGCCCTAATACCACAGGATGCCCTTGACTAAATGGCATATCTAATTGTTCTGAAATACCATTTAAACAAGCACCAATTAAAACATTTGCTATATCCATTAATAATTCAAGTTCAGCTTTCTCATCAACAACCTCGTTATAATTCATTAAAGAAGCAACATCTTGAAAGCTTGAGTCATTTAAAATAAGTAATGCTTCACCTGAAATACCACCACCAATAAAACCTTGGCAAATTCCCGAAATACTATCACTCGACTCAACCGCTTTTAATGCCATACTCAACTCACTAACCTCAATTAAATTAACGTTAGGTATTGGTAGCACTACAAAAACATTGAGTAAACGAGCTAATAAATCGCCTGCTCGACCCATAGCAACATTGGCTATTTCTTGATAACAATCGCGCAAATCCCCTTCTAAGGTGATTTCATTAGTCTCATTGCTCTTAGTCGTTGATAAATTAGCTTTATCACTTGATGAACTAGCATTACCTTTGGCAATTTCAACTTGTTCTATAACTTCAGCTTCAACACTTTTTTCTTCATACAAGCCATAAGAGGTTAAAATTTCTGTTAGTTTTTCTTTATTAACCGGTTTCTTAATAAAATCTAAGGCACCTAAACTTTTGACTCTTTGATACGCTGTTGGCTGAATATCGCCCGAAATAACCACCACTAAAGTAGGTAAATCTTCTTTTGTGATCGCTTCTAATACTTCATAGCCATCCATAATAGGCATATTCAAATCGAGTAAGAGTACATCTCCTTTCCCCGCTTTAATGGCTTCAATGCCTTCTTTACCATTAGTAGCAAAGTTTATTTCAACATCCCAATTATCAGGCAACGAACGTGCAACCTGCTTTCGTGCCATATTAGAATCATCACAAATTAACAACTGAGTTGACATATAAAGATCCCTAAATCATGTAATTATATAAATAGTTTAACTCAAGTATAGCTAGAAATTGCAGAACGATATTAACAATCTCACTAGCTTTTTAGTTATAACCAAGTTAAGGTGTTGAAATTATTTTTTAAACATATTAATCATATAAGAAAATGAAACATTATTTAACAATTTTTATACTTTTTTTATTAATTTCCACTCAACTAAGCGCACAATTTTTTGACGATAGCAAAATTCCGCAAACAGATAATCTTGTTATGGCGGGAAAAAAAGCCATCACTTTATTAGGCACACAGGTTAATGTCGGCGAAAAAGCGCCTGACTTTACCGTAGTTAATGAAAACTTTACCCCAGTACAATTAAGTGACTTTAGTAATCATATTATTTTAATTTCAGTCGTGCCGAGTTTAGATACTGGCGTTTGCTCTTTGCAAACCAAACGTTTTAATGAAGAAGTAACTAATTTTTCAAAAGATATAGTCATGCTTACTATTAGTAATGATTTACCTTTTGCGCAAAAGCGTTTTTGTAAAGTTGAAAATATTGATAAGTTAAAAGTATTATCTGATTCAGTGTGGCGTGATTTTGGTAGTAAATATGGATTATTGATAAAAGATATGGGCTTACTTACCCGCGCTATTTTTATTATTGATAAGCAAGGTAAAATTACCTATAAAGAGCTCGTTGCGAATATTTCAAACCATCCTAATTATGATAAAGCACTCGCGGCACTAGCTGAATTATCAAAAGCGAAGGTAGAGAGTCCAAAAGCAGTAGCGCCAGAAAAGCAACAAGGCGATCTGCAAGTAAATACGAAAGCAAAATCATTAGCCCAACCCTTAATTAAAAATAGTGCTGTTTCTGCACATAAATAAGCATAAAAAACGGTGAGTAATAGCTCACCGTTTTTATTTTAGTATTTGTATTAAAGCATTGAGACACAGATGAAATGCATTAATTTTATAAAGCTAATGCATTATTTAAACGTTCAAAACCTTGCTCTAAATCGTCAATTAAATCATCAACATCTTCTAAACCAATATGTAAACGAATAAGTGCGTGTTTATATGCCCACTTAGTTACCGTTCGTAAACTTTGTACATTATGGTTGGCTAAAATTAAACTTTCAAAACCGCCCCATGAATAGCCCATTTTAAAATGTTGCATACCATCTAATAATGCCGTTACCGCTTGTTCATTACCTCGATTTAATACAAACGAAAACAAACCATTAGAGCCAGTAAAATCACGTTGAAAAAAATCATGTCCTGCATTGGATGGTAGTGCAGGATGCAGCACAGTTTCCACTTCAGGACGTTCGCTTAACCATTTAGCAACTTTTAAGGCACTTTGCTGATGCTGACGCAAACGCACCCCAATAGTACGAATACCGCGTAGTGCTAAATATAAATCGTCAGGCGAAGTACATTGCCCCATTAAATAACTGTTATCACGTAGTTGCGGCCAGTATTTTTCAATCGCCGTTGCCGTACCAAGCATGACATCAGAATGACCAACAATATATTTAGTTGCAGCCTGTATTGAAATATCGACACCATAGTCAAACGGCTGAAAGTTGATCCCAGCTCCCCATGTATTATCAAGCATGACAATACAATCATGCTGATGAGCAATTTTTGCAATGCTTGGTACGTCTTGCACTTCCATGGTAATAGAGCCTGGAGATTCTAAAAATACAATTTTCGTATTGGGTTTTATTAAGGCTTCAATGCCTGCGCCAATAAGCGGATCATAATAAGTTGTTTCAATACCTAATTTAGTTAAAATTTTATCGCAATAATCTCGGGTTGGTTCATAAGCACAGTCAACCATTAAAATATGATCGCCCGCTTCCACAAACGAAATTATCGCATTGGTAATAGCCGCAGTACCCGACGGGTAAAGCGCACAACCTGCACCGCCTTCAAGGGCAACCATAGCATCTTGAAAAGCAAAAGAGGTCGTGGTACCACGACGGCCATAAACCATAGTATTGTTATGACGATTCTTAAGTGCACTGTTCATTTGTGCAACCGTATTAAATACCACTGTTGAAGCTCTAGTAACACTAGGGTTAACAACACCTTGGGTAAATTCAGGCTTACGCCCTGCACTAACAATTTTAGTATCTGTTTTCATAATCCATTCTTTTTTGTTGTTTTACACTAACTTAAATAAATATATAGCTGAAAGTGGCTAGCAAAATGTAGGTTGATGCTTGCCCCGACAAGGTAAAAATTAAAAATATAGTAATAAACTGCTGACAGTTTACCTAACCAATACAACAAAAAGAAGTCTAGCCGTCTAAAAAAACACAGCGATTGATAAACTAATATTCACTACATTATTTAACAAGAGAAACTATATTTAAAACAAGCCCATTTGGCTATCGGTTATTTCATTAAAACTAGTGCCAATAAACGGTAAAATACCATCGGCAACCGCTTCAAGCTGTCTATCAATATAAAACTGATAATCGAGTGGTGCTGATAAGCATTCTTTGGCTTGTGGGCCATTTAACGTAATGTAATATTCTATCCAGCCACGGTTTTGATATTTTAATGGCTTGCCTTGTTTGCTATTTAATTCATCAGCAAAGCGAGCTGCTTTTACTTGTGGCGGTACATTTTTAACGTAATGGGATAACTTACGCCGTAAGCGTTTACGGTAAATTAGTTGTCCGTCAAATTGCCCTGCTTTGGTTTTTTCAACAATATCAAGTATATATTCTTTTACGGGTAAATCATTAAAAATACGGTGATAAAGCTCACGTTGAAAAATTTTAGCTAATTCTGTCCAGTCGGTACGAACGCTTTCTAATCCTTTGAAAATAAGCTGCTGTTTAACCTTTCCTTGTTTATTAACACTTTCAACCAGCCCAGCATAACGTTTTTTAGTGCCTATTTCTGAGCCACGGATAGTCGGCATTAAAAAACGACTAAAATGGGTTTCAAATTCAATTTCTAATTCGCTGTCTATATCAAAGTCATCTTTAAGTCTTTGCCGCCAATAATCATTAATCTCGTTTTGCAGTTTCTCGCCTAACGCCACACTAGTTGGCTTGCTCTGCTTTTTACCAATATTAACGAAGATAGAGTCGGTATCACCATAAATAACTTGTAAGCCTTGTTGCTCTAACCATGCCTTGGTTTGTTTTAATATTTGATGGCTACGTTTGGTAATGGAGCCTGATAAACGCGGATCGAAAAAACGACAACCTGTAGAGCCTAAAATGCCATAAAACGAGTTCATAATAATTTTTATCGCTTGTGATAACGCCGCATTTTTTTCCAATTTAGCCTTGTCGCGTTCTGCCCATAAGCCGCGAATAATATCGGGTAAAAAATGTTTATCCTGAGAAAAATAGGCCCCATCAAAACCTGCAATCACTGTTTCTTTAAGTTCATTTATATCGGTATTTTCAACCGTTAAAAGCCCTTCAATCAGCCCCATAGGATCGATATTAAAGCTGCGAATAATACTCGGATACAGAGACTTAAAATCTAACACCAATACATTGTCATAAAGCCCAGGGATAGAGTCCATTACATAACCACCAGGCGAGACTAAGCCAGACTCTCCATCCCCCATATTGGGAGCAACATAGCCAGCACGATGTAATTTAGGTAAATATAAATTGGTAAACGCCGCAACACTACCGCCAATGCGATCAATGGCTAAACCAGTTAATTGCGCACGTAGCATGGCAAAGGCGAGTAAGTCGGTTTTTTCAAAAATAAGTGCCACTAAACGGCAATCTTCGAGGTTATATTGCGCAAGTGCAGTTTTGTTATGATGAAAATTATTCGTGATCTCTTGCACACGATTGTCTACATCTTCGACTTTTTTCCCTATACCAAGTAAAGTATTAGCAACATTATCAAGGGAAAAGCTCGGAAAACTATACGTTGCAGTTTTGAGTAAGTCTATGCCATCCAGTACCACTCGTCCTGCGATTTCAATAAAAATTTGCTCGCTGTTTTTGTTTTTTCGCCAATAAGGCGGCTTACCGTCTCGGCCAATAGCAAAGCGAATATTATGCAAATCACAACGTTTTTGTAGCAACTGCATATCAAAATTGATCACATTCCAACCGATAATAATGTCGGGATCAAAGTGATTTAACCACGCGATAAATTGAGTTAACAGTGTTTTTTCATCATTAACCCAAACTATATAATCAAGCTCAGTGATTTGTTTTTCACCGATCATAAAAACAATTTGTTGCGCTTTATGATGCTCTTTATTATGTTCGGGGCTATAAGCGGCAATAGAATATAATTCACCAGCCATAGAGCATTCAATATCAATAGAAACTTGCGTTAATTTAATTTGATGAATATTCGCTAAAGGTTGAGCTTTACACTTTACATTGAAATATTGCTTATAGCCGTGTTGAGTTTGTTGTTTGCCTGCGCTAAAAACAAGATTGGCGGTAATAAAACGCTCCATTAAGTAGCGATCATCAGGGCGAATATCATCTTCATAACATTTAATGTTAGCGCTACTTAACAGTTCACGCGCAGCATAAAAATCACTTAATTTGGTAAAATAAAAACCGCTTACTTGCTGTTGTTTAAAGGTTTTGAGTTCAAGTTCAGTTATTTTATTAAACGCTTTACCTTGTTTTATTAATAACGCTTTAGCCTGCTGAGCTTGCTTAACTTCAACAAAAAAGAGCGCTTGCTCATTTTCAATCACTAAATTTACTGCGCCCTTGGCTGTTTTAAGCCAAAGGTTAACCATTAAACCGCGGGCAGTATCATGCACTTTACGAGTTAATAAAAAACCTGAAT
>WGGB01000291.1 GCA_015491935.1 Alteromonadaceae bacterium | reverse complement strand
GTAAAATCAACATTAAGTGAATGTTCACACAAATTGCATGATAACTAATTGTTAAAGAACGCTTGTAAAGGTAACCTTTATAAGCAAGATTTAAATCACATTCGTTTAAATCTTTGCGCTTCATTTAAGAAACGTTATTCGCTCTAAGCCTGCGTTGCCGCTGCGTCGTAGCGAGGATGCGTATCATACGCTTCCGAGTTTTGATGTCAACGTTTTTTTTGATTTATTTGAAAGTTTTTTCAAACTCTCAAACCTTTCTTTTAAAACGTTAAGTTATTCATTCTAGGTAACCTAATTGAGATAACTTATCAAAACAGCAATTTGCTCCTGCATTTGCTTAATACCGTCCATCCTGTACATAACAGACTCTTGAACTTCCTTTTGAAGTGAACCCCCTGAATCTGGATGCGCATTTTAGAGATTTAGTTTAAATGATCAAGCATTATTTTGATCTTTTTTACTGTTCGCTTTTATTTTGAACTATTTGCTATTTATTACGCCTAATTTTGTTAGTGGGCACACGGAACTACTGGATAAATAGTCAGGGGATTTATTTTATTAGATACTTTATATTAGATCTTCGTTTTAAAATTAAGGATCAAATTAGGACTCATTGATCCTTAATTTTAAAAAAGAATATAAAATTTATGACACATATAGAGCGGTAATGATGAAAAAATTTAGTCTATTACTGATACTCGTTGTAATTAACTTTACTAGTTACGCTATGGAGAGTATTGAAAATCGTCAGGAAGACATGATTAGTTTGTTATTAACTCAACAAGTACAGCAAAATATATCAATAGAGAATAGTGTGAATGCTTTAATAAAGCGTTTTCCAGAAAAAGCGGATATTATTCTTAAATTTGCTTTAGAATATTATCCTCATAAGTATAAAGAAATTATTTCAGGTACTATACACGCAGAACCAGCATTAAGCGCAACCGTTGTTGCCGCTATTTTACAAGCAAAAATAGCAAGTTGCCCTGAAGTGGTCAAAATAGCAATTAACATTGAGCCTGCTTATGCTAATGAAATTATTCAGGCGGCTTATAAAAATAGTGATGATTCTATTCAAGATATTGTGACTGTGGCTGTTGATACTGAACCTTTTATTTCAGATTCTCTTATTGGTAGTGCTAAGGATAAGCAGACTATGCTTAATATTTTTATTGGTGCAGTTAAAGCTATCCCAAATCAAGTGGTAAACTTGGTCAAAACAGCATTACATTTGTTTCCTAACGACAGTGCTGATGTTATTAAAAGTGCAATCCATTCCAGCCACAAACAATTTGACAAAGAAATTGTTAATGCTGCGGTTGATGTTGGTATGGATAAAAAGCTAGCGATTGAGGCTGCGATACAAGGTGGAGCAAGTAAAGATGAGCTTGCTAAGCTTTAGACCTACATATTAAACAAAAAACCGACCTTATGATCGGTTTTTTGTTACCAGAAATCTGTAATCGTTAGTTTTTTTCTCTTTCAATAGCTCTATAAGCAATATCTGTACGATAAAACATATCCTGCCAACTAATTTCTTTTACTAACTCATAAGCTGCTTGTTGCGCTTCGGTAACGGTATTACCTAATGCAGTAGCACAAAGTACCCGTCCGCCTGCTGTAACAATTTTTCCATCTTGCATTTTAGTACCAGCATGAAAAATTTTACGATCCTTTAGTTGATTTGTTTCAAGCCCCGAAATAATGGTACCTTTAGCATAATGATTAGGATAACCAACAGCAGCAAGTACCACACCTACTGCAGGGCGTGGATCAAAATCAATACTCGCTTGATCTAACTTGCCATCACAAGCCAATAAACACAATTCAACTAGATCTGATTGTAAACGCATCATAATAGGCTGTGTTTCGGGATCGCCAAAACGACAGTTATATTCAATCACTTTTGGTTTGCCGTCGCTATCAATCATTAACCCTGCATATAAAAAACCACTATAAGGTGCATCTTCTTTTGCCATGCCCGCAACCGTTGGCATGATCACTTCATTAATTATGCGTTGATGAATTTCAGTAGTTACGACTGGCGCAGGTGAATAAGCACCCATACCGCCAGTATTGGGTCCTTCATCATTGTTATAAGCACGTTTATGATCTTGAGAAGTAGCAAACGATAAAACATTTTTGCCATCAACCATCACAATAAAACTCGCTTCTTCACCTTCAAGAAATTCTTCAATAACAACACGATGTCCTGCATCACCAAAAGCATTGCCTGCTAGCATATCTTTTATCGCATCTTCCGCTTCGGTTAAGGTCATTGCGACAATAACACCTTTACCTGCGGCTAAGCCGTCAGCTTTAATAACAATTGGTGCGCCTTGTTCACGTACATAATCAATAGCCGCATCAATTTCAGTAAAAGTTTGATAATAGCCCGTTGGAATTTGATGACGAGCAAGAAAGTCTTTGGTAAACGCTTTTGAACCTTCAAGTTGTGCTGCTTTGGCACTCGGTCCAAAAATTTTCAGCCCTTGTGCTTGAAAAGCATCAACAACACCATCAACCAATGGCTGCTCTGGGCCGACTATGGTTAAGGTAATGTTACTGTCTTGAGCGAATTTAACTAATTTGTCGATTTCATCAACATTAATAGCTACATTTTCTAATTTTTCTTCCGTTGCTGTACCCGCATTACCAGGAGCAACAAATACTTTTTCGACTTGGCTTGATTGCGCAGCTTTCCATGCTAAAGCATGTTCACGACCACCGCCGCCAATAACTAAAATGTTCATTTATACATTCTCATTCATTTAAAATTTTACTTTCTATAGTCTCACGACAGAAGCAGCTCCTAACTTTCATCAGGATGGCTCATTTGTAGTTAGGATAATAGTATTGTTGAAGTAAGCTTCAACCTACAAATAATAATCAGTGATAAATATCTGCTGACTATTTCGTAGCTACCTTGGCAAATTTAAGTGTCATACGATCACTTTCGCCAATAGCTAAATATTTTTCTTTATCTTTTTCACCTAAACGCAAAACTGGTGGTAAAGTCCACACGCCTTTAGGATGATTAGCATTATCTTTAGGGTTAGCATTTATATCACTACTTGCCACTAATTTAAAACCAGCGTTTTGAGCATATTTTATGACCATTGCCTGAGGTACATAGCCACTGCGTTTATTATCCGCCCATTTCTGACTAATAGGCATACGATGCTCAACGACACCGAGAATGCCACCTGGTTTTAAAGCACGATAAGCGTCTTTAAAAACTTGCGCCATACCCGTCTCGCCCCAATTATGGAGGTTACGAAAAGTTAGCACTAAATCAGCACTGCCTTGTGGCGCTAATTCACTTGCTTTTTTCGGCACAAAATCACTGACCACAACTTCACTGTATAGTTTATTGCTGGCTATTTTTTTCAATAATCCTTTACGTGAATTACTGTAATAATCATCTTTACCTGTATCAGGATATTGCGCCGCAATATATTTACCAGAACCTTTTAACGCAGGTGCTAACACTTCCATATACCAACCGCCACCAGGAGTAATTTCAACCACCGTCATTTTATTATTAAAACCAAAAAAATTGAGGGTTTGTTGAGGGTGACGATATTTATCGCGCGCTTTATGACTAACACTGCGCTGTTCGCCAGCAAGAGATTGTTGAAGCGTGGTTGCTTGTACCGTTAGTGAACTAACCGTAATTAAGGTTGTTGCGATTGCAACTACAGCTGATTTTAAAGTTATCATTATTATTTTTCCGTTATCTTGATTGCAAATTACAGTATAAACAAGAGCAGTTATAACAGATTTAACTTTCACTGCCACCTATCAATAAATGTAACAATTTAATGCCTGACTATACAGGCATTAACATTTATTGAAAATAATATAAAATTAATGACGGAAATGACGCATACCAGTGAACACCATAGCAATATTATGCTCATCAGCAGCAGCAATTACTTCGTTATCACGCATCGATCCACCAGGTTGAATAACTGCTGTTATTCCTGCTTCGGCAGCAGCATCTAAACCATCACGAAATGGAAAGAAAGCATCCGATGCCATTACTGAGCCTTTCACTTCTAAATTTTCATCAGCAGCTTTAATACCTGCAACTTTAGCAGAGTAAACACGACTCATTTGCCCTGCACCAACACCAATGGTTTCGCTGTTTTTCACGTAAACAATGGCATTAGATTTTACGTATTTAGCCACTTTCCAACAAAATTGTAAGTCGCGCATTTCATCATCAGTAGGTTGGCGTTTAGTCACTACTTTTAAGTCATCTTGCGTTACGCTACCCTGATCTCTGTCTTGTACTAGTAGTCCACCATTAACACGTTTATAATCTAACCCGGTAGTTTTTGTTGACCATTGGCCACAGGCTAATAAACGAACATTAGGTTTAGCAGCAACAATTTGCGCCGCCCTATCGCTAATACTTGGTGCAATGATCACTTCAACAAATTGACGTAACACGATAGCTTCAGCTGTTTTATCATCTAACTCACGGTTAAACGCAATAATACCACCAAAAGAAGAAGTAGGATCGGTTTTATAAGCACCTTCATACGCCGCTAAAATATCATCACCAATAGCAACACCACAGGGATTAGCGTGTTTAACAATAACACACGCAGGTTCGTCAAACTCTTTTACACATTCTAAGGCTGAATCTGTGTCAGCAATATTATTATAAGAAAGCGCTTTACCTTGAATTTGTGTTGCCGTTGATACTGATGCTTCTTCAGGATTAGCTTCAGTATAAAAAGCAGCATTTTGATGTGAATTTTCACCGTAGCGTAAATCTTGCTTTTTAATAAATTGGCTATTAAAAGTACGTGGAAATTGTGCACGCTCGGTAAAGCTAGTACTCGCATCTTTATCGCCATAAGCAGGCAACATAGTGCCAAAATAATTAGCAATCATACCATCGTAGGCCGCAGTATGCTCATAAGCAGCAATCGCTAAATCAAAACGGGTTTTATAAGTTAATGAACCATTATTGTTATTCATTTCAGCTAAAACACGTTGATAGTCATCGGCATTAACAATTATAGTGACATCTTTATGATTTTTTGCCGCGGCGCGTACCATAGTAGGCCCGCCAATATCGATATTTTCAATAGCGTCTTCTAAACTACAATCTTCTTTAGCCACAGTATTAGCAAAAGGATAAAGATTCACCACAACCATATCAATAGCAGCAATGTTGTTATCATTCATTATTGCCTCATCAACACCACGACGGGCAAGAATACCGCCATGAATTTTAGGATGAAGTGTTTTTACTCGACCATCCATAATTTCTGGATGCCCAGTATGCTCAGAGACTTCAGTCACGTTAATGCCATTATCGGCTAATAATTTTGCTGTGCCGCCAGTTGATAAAAGATCAATACCTTTTTCACTTAACGCACGAGCAAAATCAACAATACCTGTTTTATCTGAAACACTTAATAAAGCGCGCTTAATTGGACGTGGAGTTTCCATTATTGTTTATAAACCTATAAATTCGTTAATCTTGATGGTTAGAAACTTGACTACTTAGTTAAGTTTCTGCGTTGCTAAAATGAAAAAAGCACCCTAGGGTGCTTTTTTAAAATACGTTAATATTAGTTCATACCGTATTTTTTTAATTTTTTACGTAATGTACCACGGTTAATGCCCAATAAATTAGCAGCACGTGTTTGGTTACCACGGGTATATTTCATTACTTCTTCAAGCATTGGCGCTTCAATCTCAGAAAGTACTAAGTCGTACATATCGTCAACATCATTACCATTTAATTGAGATAAATAATTGCTAATCGCAATTTTTGCTTGTGAACGTAATGGTGAAGCTTTGGTTTGGGCTTGTAAATCACCAGTTACGAATGGAGAAGAAATATTTTGTTCAAACATAAAGTACAGACTCTTTCAAAATTAAATTATCAAAATACATATTTAACGCTTCAAGTTGCTCTACAGCAGACTCTAAGGCATTAAAAGTTGAGCGAAACTGTTTGCCTAATTCGTGCGATTGCACATACCAAGCTACATGTTTACGAGCAAATCGAACACCCATAAATTCGCCATAAAAATTGTGCAACGCTCGCACATGCTCAATCACTATTGAGCGAATATCATCCATAGACGGTGCTGACAGTTCTATCCCTGTATTCAAAAAATGATTAATCTCTTGAAAAATCCAAGGTCGACCTTGCGCTCCACGGCCAACCATAACGGCATCAGCGCCGGTATAACTTAAAACTTGTTCAGCTTTTTGAGCTGAATTTATATCACCATTAGCCACAACGGGAATTGAAACACTTGCTTTAATCGCCTTAATGGTATCGTACTCAGCATGACCTTTATAAAAGTCATGACGAGTGCGACCATGTACCGCTAACGATGCAATACCGTTATCTTCAGCAATTTTAGCAATTTCAACACCATTGCGTGTGTTTGGACACCAACCAGTACGAATTTTTAATGTCACTGGAATATCCACTGCATTGACCACAGATTTTACAATCTGTTCAACCAAAGCAGGATCTTTTAACAGTGCCGAACCTGCTAATTTTTTATTTACCTTTTTCGCTGGGCAACCCATATTAATATCAATAATTTGCGCACCATTTTCAGCATTAATTTTTGCTGCATAAGCGAGTTCTTCAGCATCACACCCTGCAATTTGTACTGAGCGAATTCCTGCTTCATCGTTATGTTGCATTCGACGCTTTGATTTATTGCTTTTCCACAAACTAGGATCAGCACTAATCATTTCACAAACCGCTAAACCAGCCCCCATTTGACAACACAGTTGCCGAAAAGGTTGATCGGTAATTCCTGCCATAGGAGCAAGAAGTACATTACTTTTTAACTGATAAGATCCAATTTTCACGTTGATGCTTTTTTGAGCTAATGGTCAAAAGGGCGCTAAGTTTACGCGTTTTTTCGGTGATTGAAAAGCATATAAATTAAACAATTTTTGCATTTTTATGCGTTTTTTATATTGACATTTTATAAATGGCTGATGCGTACAGATTTTGCACGATAAAAACGGAAAAACCCTACTTATAAAGTATAAAATTATAAGCAGGGCTTTATTTTTATAGCGCTTCACGTCACTATTTATCGTTTTACACCATCAAGTCGCACCCATTCTTCTTGCACGGTTACTGGATTCATATCACACCATTGACCATATATACGTTGCAAGTCTTCGGCTTGTTCTTCTAACACACCTGATAACGCTAAATCGCCGCCATCAGCAACAAATTCAATAATAGTTGGGGCAAGTTCTCTCAGTGGTCCCGCTAAAATATTTGCCACCACAACATCGGCTTTTAAACTGGGTTGATCTTTAGGTAAATACAAACTTAATCTATCGGCAACCTTATTACGCTCGGCATTGGCTAGGCTAGCTTGTAATGCTTGCGGATCGATATCAATACCAATCACTTCTTTGGCTCCTAATTTTAATGCCGCAAGTGATAATATACCGCTACCACAACCAAAATCGACGACAGTTTTACCTTTAAGATCTAAGCCATCTAACCAAGTTAAACATAAGGCAGTGGTGGGATGTGTTCCTGTACCAAAAGCTAAACCTGGGTCAAGCATAACATTAACCGCTTCAGGCTCAGGCACTTCTCGCCAGCTTGGGCAAATCCATAAACGTTCGCCAAATTTCATTGGATGAAAATTATCCATCCATTCTCGTTCCCAATCTTTATCTTCAAGTTGCTCTAATTTATAACGCATTGCGCTTTTATCTGGATGAATAGATTGTAAGTAAGTAATAACTTTTTCCATATCATGGGCAGCATCATATAAGCCCATAACAATAGTATCTGCCCAATAAGCTTGTTCATCGCCCGGCAAGGGCTCATAAATAGGCGTATCTTTATTATCAAAAAAAGTAACCGCTTGTGCTCCACAGGCGTTAAGCCAGTCACTATATTTTTCAGCAGTTTCTTCATCGGCTTCTAGTCTAAGCTGGATCCAAGGCATGAAATATTCTCTTATAAAATTTTGTCACAGTTTATCATAAATACTTACCGTAATTGTAGAGTCAGTTTAACCCTATCTATCTCTGCTATATCCTCTTTGTTGAAATCGCTTAGGTATATACAGCATTCATCTTTAATAGTAGGATAATAAATAGTGTGAT
>WGGB01000290.1 GCA_015491935.1 Alteromonadaceae bacterium | reverse complement strand
GTGGTGGAGCTGGGGGGAGTTGAACCCCCGTCCGAAAAGCCTACATCCTCGGTACTACATGCTTAGTCGATTATTTATTTAACCAATTAGACGCCAATCGACAGGCTTCGTCATGGTGAGCTCGATACTATTTCGCGGTTCAGCCTCAAGCAAGCTTCCCTCGCTAACCTATATAGGGTGACCATCACTTCTCTAGACTATAGGTGAACCTATGAGAGGATGGCTAGCATTAAGCTGCTAGTGCGAACGTTTCGTCGTTTGCAATTATAGTTTTGCGGCTTTTTACCAGGCCAACCGCCCCTGGGCATGCACCTTGGGTTTCGTGAATCTCGTCGAATCCTGAATCAGCCCCAAAGTTTTCTATAAATTAGCTTCACTTCATATATAACTATTTACTAGTTTAAAATGAGATTAAAGTACTAACTTATTAGTAGACTATTTTACCTTGCTTTAGTTCAATTAACAACGAGAGTTTTTTACACTGTCATTATTATTTATTTAAACTAAATAGCCTAATTTATCTATGGTCGTGTTTCATTATGCGTTCTTTATTACGTTGCCAGTCTTTTTCTTTTAAATCGGCACGTTTGTCGTGTAGTTTTTTACCGCGACCAACACAAAACTCTAGTTTTACCCAGTTTCTTTTCCAATACATAGCGGTGGCAATTAATGATAAGCCATCACGTTCAACCAATCCTGATAGTTTATCAAGCTGTTTACGGTTTAATAGTAATTTTCTATCGCGCACAGGATCACAAACAACGTGCGATGATGCGGCATTAAGTGGTTGAATTTCAGCGCCAAGTAAATAAGCCTCGCCATTTTTGATAAAAACATAACAGTCTGAAATATTTACTTTTCCACTGCGTATGCTTTTGACTTCCCAGCCTTGTAAGCTCATACCTGCCTCAAATTTTTCACCTAATGTGTATTCGTGACGAGCTTTTTTGTTTAGGGCTATTGTATTGCTATTTGAATTTTTAGATTTCTTTTTTGCCATTTTCTGCTACCAATGATAAACAGCGTTATTATACGGAGTTAAATACGCTTTTGAATGGTTTAAGTAAAAATATTTTTTAAGTGAGCTTTTACTACAATTTTGCTAAGATCTCAGTTATTAAAATGATCAAATTAAAAGAGAGCATATGCCAACCATTAGTCGTAGTGCATTAGTAATGCACAGTGTTGAACAAATGTATTTATTAATTAATGATGTGTTATCTTACCCTAAATTTTTGCCTGATTGTAATGATAGTAAAATTGTTGAGCAATCAGAAAATGAAATGTCGGCATCTTTATTGGTTGCTAAAGGTGGAATGAGTAAATGGTTTACGACGAAAAATACCTTAGAGTTAAATAAACGTGTAACAATGGATTTGCTTGATGGGCCATTTAAAAAATTAACAGGCTGTTGGTTATTAACGCCATTATCAGATGAAGCTTGTAAAATAAGCTTAGAATTAGATTATGAATTTTCGAATAAAATGTTTGCGCTAGCTTTTGGGCGAGTTTTTAATCATTTAGCTAATAATATGGTGCAAGCATTTACTGCTAGAGCAAAAGAGGTTTATGGTAACAATGGCTGATTCATTAAGTAGTGTAAAAACTGAAACAAATACTGATTTATTACATATTGAAGTTGTTTATGGTGTACCTGACAAGCAAAAAATATTAGCGATTAGCGTTCCTCAAAAAACGACAATAAAAGAAGCTATTATAGCGTCAGGAATTATGACTTTATTTGATGATATTGATTTAACTAAAAATAAAGTGGGTATCTGGAATAAAGTAGCCAAACTTGATGATATTCTTGAAGAGGGCGACAGAATAGAAATTTATCGCCCGTTATTAGCAGACCCTAAAGAAGTGCGCAAACGACGAGCCGAAAAAGCTAAATTAGAAGGTCGAGCTGATAAAGTCACCGGTGGTCGCGTAAATAAGTTGCGGAAAAAAGATTAATCTTTAGAATTTAGGGCAAAAAAAACGCACTTAAGTTAATCTTAGTGCATTTTTTTGTTAAACAAAATTTGAAAAAACTTCTTTTAATATCGTTATCTTAAAAGAATTTATAACTCAACATTATGATAAACGTGTTGAATATCTTCACAATCTTCTGCCATGGCAAGAAATTTTTCAAAGTTAGCAATATCATCTTCATTAGTAAGTTTTACGTAAACTTGTGGTACCCACGAAATTTCTTCAACTTCTAAGTCATATTCAGGCATTGAGTTAGCAAACTCAGTTTTAATTTTAAAAAACTCAGTATGTGGAGCATAAACAGTAATAATGCCATCTTCTAGCTCAACATCGGTTACATCAATGTCGGCCATCATTAAGTTTTCTAATACAGATTCGTCGTCTTCACCTTTAAAAGCAAAAACAGCTTGGTGATCAAACATATGTGATACCGAGCCTGATGAGCCAATTTTTGAATGCGTTTTAGTAAAGCATTGGCGTACGTCTTTAATGGTACGATTACCGTTATCGGTTAAGCAATCGATAATAACCATGCAGTTACCAGGGCCGTAGCCTTCGTAACGAGCAGCTTCATAATTTTCACCGCCAGAACCAGACGCTTTTTTCAATGCATTTTCTATTACATGAGCAGGTACTTGATCTTTTTTCGCTTTATCGATCATGCTTCGTAAGGCTAAATTACCTTCAGGATCAACACCACCATTTTTTGCGCAAACGTAAAGCGCTTTACCGTATTTTGAATAAACTTTAGATTTTTGCCCCGCAGTTTTTGCCATTGACAACTTGCGGTTTTGATAAGCTCTGCCCATTTTTTATGATCTCATGAGTTACTGAAAAAATTAATGAGCAGATTTTAACAGCTTTGTATTTTTTTTGGGTTTTTTTTCAAAAAAACATTATGTGTATAATTATTTTAATTGAATATATTGAAACTCGCATCTTCAAGCAAAATAAATATATTTATTGTGAAAATACATCAATGTCTAGTTTGAGCCGTTTATTTTTTTAATGAAATTCAATAGTGTATTAGCTACTCTATACAACTTATAAAATAATAAAAATATTAGGTACTATTTATAATGGGGTTTCTTGCTCGAATTATACGCTTTATAGACACTCTTACCGAAAGCATTGGTAAAGTGATTTCATGGCTTTTGCTGGTGATGGTTTTAGTTAGCTTTATTATCGTAGTGTTACGATACGGTTTTAATCTTGGCTGGATCTCCATGCAGGAATCTGTGCTTTATATGCATGGTTTTATTTTTATGCTGGGTGCTGCATATACTCTAAAGGCTGATGGCCATGTCCGAGTTGATATTTTCTATCAAAAATTTTCAAAAAAACAGCAAGCCTTAGTTAATATTTTTGGGGGCGTGTTTTTATTGCTGCCCGTATGCCTATTCATCTTTTATATCAGTTTCGATTATGTACAAATGTCATGGCATATTATGGAACAGTCTCCTGAAGCGGGTGGTTTACCGTTTGTGTATTTTAGTAAAAGCTTTATTTTATTGTTTTGCACCTTTTTGTCTTTACAAGGTTTAGCCGAAATTATGCGCAATATAATTATTGTGTTTTCACCTAAGCACGCAAATAACCAAGGAGAACAATAATGGAATATGTTTCTTTATTAATGTTTGCTGTGGTTTGTATTGTGTTGTTATTTGGCTACCCAGTCGCATTTTCGTTAGCAGGTACGGCATTAGCCTTTGCAGGTGTAGGAGTGGCGACAGGAAACTTTGAGCCAATGTTTTTATCGGCAATGCCATCACGATTATTTGGCATTATTAATAATCAAACGTTATTGGCGGTCCCTTTATTTGTCTTTATGGGAGCTATGTTAGAGCGTTCAAAAATAGCTGAAAATTTACTTAATGCCATGGCAGTGTTATTTGGTCGCTTTCATGGTGGTTTAGGTATATCGGTTACTCTAGTGGGTATGCTGTTAGCGGCAAGTACGGGAATTGTTGGTGCAACGGTCGTTACCATGGGGCTGTTGTCTTTACCGACCATGCTTAAACGTGGTTATAGCCCTGTTTTTTCTACTGGGATTATTTGCGCAACGGGGACGCTAGGACAAATTATTCCGCCATCTATTGCTCTTATTTTATTAGGTGATGTTTTGTCTAATGCTTATCAAAAAGCGCAATTGAGTATGGGTATATTTAGCCCTAAAACAGTGAGCGTTGGCGATTTATTTGCAGGTGCTGTGATCCCAGGGCTTATATTAGTAGGCTTTTATATTCTTTATTGTATTGCGGTAGCAGTAATTAAGCCTGAGTTAGTACCGAGTGTTGATAGTGAAGAAATATTAGCGAATAGCAATAGTAATTCTAAATTAGGCTTGGTTTTTTCAGCGCTTATTCCGCCGTTGTTGCTAATGGTTGCTGTGCTAGGATCTATTTTATTAGGTTACGCCACACCCACTGAAGCGGCTGGAGTTGGTGCCGTAGGCGCGTTAATGTTAGCGTTGTGGCAAAAACAAGTAAGCCGTGAAAATCTTACTGCGGTGTTGCAAAGTACGGTAAAAATCACTTCAATGATTTTTTTAATTTTAATTGGTGCAAGTTTGTTTTCACTGGTATTTCGCGGCTTTGGTGGTGAAGAACTTATTCGTAGTTTATTTGTTGATATGCCTGGTGGTGTCGTTGGCGCAACCTTAATTGTTATGGTAGTTATCTTCTTTTTAGGTTTTATTCTTGATTTTATTGAAATAACGTTTGTGGTGGTGCCTATTGTGGCACCTATTTTACTGGCTATGGGGCTTGATCCTGTTTGGCTGGGTGTGATGATTGCGATTAATCTACAAACCTCATTTTTAACGCCGCCATTTGGTTTTGCTTTGTTTTATTTGCGTGGTGTTGCACCACGAACAGTGAAAACATCAGATATCTATAAAGGTGTAATTCCCTTTATTATGATGCAATTATTGCTACTATTGGCGTTAGCTTTTTGGCCCTCGTTAGCAACATGGTTACCTGAAGTGGTTTATGGAAGTTAAATGTCTATATAGGTTGGGGCTTGTTTCAAAAAATAAAAAATAAAAAATATAAAAAGGAATAAAAATAATGAAAAATTTACTTAAAAAGGTTGTTGTAGTAACGGTTGCTATTACAGTATTAATTCTTGGGGGTTGTGGTGATAAACAAAAGCCAATTTCAGCCACAACGGCGACACCAGCACAAACCTATCATTGGAAAATGGTGACTTCATGGCCGAAAAACTTTCCTGGTTTAGGTATGGCACCAGAAAAATTTGCTAAACATGTTAATGAAATGAGCGGTGGTCGTTTAACTATTCAAGTGTATGGTGCGGGTGAATTAGTACCTGGCTTTGAAGTATTTGATGCGGTATCGCAAGGGACGGTACAAATGGGGCATAGTGGCGCTTATTATTGGAAAGGAAAAATTCCTGCCTCACCGTTATTTGGCGCGATACCCTTTGGTATGACGGCTGATGAATTAAACGCTTGGCTTTATTACGGTGGTGGCATGGAATTGTATCGTGAAATGTACAAACCGTTTGGCATTATTCCCATGGCTGGTGGCAATACTGGTGCACAATTTGGTGGTTGGTTTAAAAAAGAAATTAACTCTATTGATGACTTAAAAGGCTTAAAGATGCGTATTCCAGGGCTAGCGGGTGACGTATTGAAAAAAGCTGGCGCTATACCAGTAAACCTTACCGGTGGTGAAATTTTTTCATCATTACAAAGCGGTGCTATTGATGCGACTGAATGGGTTGGACCATATAACGACTTAGCGTTTGGTTTTTATCAAGCCGCTGATTATTACTATACCTCAGTGTGGCATGAACCTTCAGCTGGTCTCGAATTTTTAATTAACGAAAAAGCCTTTAATAGCTTACCGAAAGATTTACAGCAAATTATTACGGTAGCTGCACGTGCTGTAAATGAAGATACTCTTGATGAATATAATGCCCGTAATAATAGTGCATTAAAAACATTGGTTGAAAAGCACCATGTAAAATTACGCCAGTTTCCACCAGAAGTACTTGCGCAACTTAAAAAATATACCAATGAGGTGATGTCTGAGCAAGCAGCAAAAGACGCTGGTTTTGCTAAGGTATGGAAGTCATACAGTGAGTTTTTAGCGAATATTCGCAGTTACAACGATATCACGTTAAAAGAATACTATAAAAATCGATAGTGTATTAAAAACATACCAATAACATTCTTATTGCTAGCTGCTCGTACCTCTTTATTGATAAAGCAAGGTACAATAGCGGCAAATTATTTGCTGGTAAGTGTTTACATTAATAAGTAGAGATACTGAAACAAGTTAAGTTGGCATTAGTTAATTGTCATCCTGACGACCACAGAAGCTATGCTTATATAAGTAAATATTTACCTTGTTTTTATTAGATAAGTGCTTGATTCAAAGCATTATAAATAAGGTTTATTATGATTATCAAACCCAAAGTTCGTGGATTTATTTGTACTAACGCTCACCCAATAGGTTGTGAAGCACACGTAACCGAACAAATTGCTTATGTAAAATCGCATACTCAACCCGAGAAAAAACCTAAAAATGTTTTAGTGATAGGTGCTTCAACGGGTTATGGTTTAGCATCGCGTATTACTGCCGCTTTTGGTAGTGGAGCTAAAACACTAGGCATTTTTTTTGAAAAAGAGCCCACAGAAAAACGAACTGGATCTGCAGGTTGGTATAATACCGCAGCATTTCAAAAAGCAGCGGATGAAGCAGGGCTTTGGTCTAAAAACATTAATGGTGATGCTTTCTCTCATGAGATTAAAGCAAAAGCGATTGAAATTATTAAAGAAGAATTAGATGAAATTGATTTAGTTGTTTATTCCTTAGCATCACCGCGACGTACTGATCCTGATACGGGAGAAGTTTATTCATCGACACTAAAACCTATTGGTGAAGGTGTTACGACAAAAAATTTGAATACTTCTAAGCGGGTAATTGATTCTGTTTCCGTTGAAGCGGCTAATGAAGAGGAAATTCAAGGTACCATTGATGTTATGGGCGGCGCAGACTGGGAGCTTTGGCTAAAAGCATTAAACGATGCGGGTGTTTTAGCGAAAGGCGTCAAAACAGTCGCATATACCTACATAGGTAAAGAGCTTACTTGGCCT
Source organism: Alteromonadaceae bacterium (assembly GCA_015491935.1). Lineage (GTDB taxonomy): Bacteria > Pseudomonadota > Gammaproteobacteria > Enterobacterales > Alteromonadaceae. The sequence continues at coordinate 2,702 of WGGB01000290.1, read as the reverse complement.
ATATATGGTAAAGCGACCATTGGACGAGCCAAAGAAGATTTAGACAGAGCGGCGAGTGAAATAAATAAAATGTTAGCTCCGCTTGCGGGTGAAGCTCATGTAACGTCATTAAATGCGGTGGTTACGCAAGCAAGTTCAGCCATACCTATTATGCCGCTTTATATTTCAGCAATGTTTAAAGTAATGAAAGCTGACGGTACATACCAAGGTTGTATTGAGCAAATTCAAAGCTTATTTGTTGAAAATATTTATAGCGAGAATCCGCGTTTAGATGATAAAATCCGTTATCGTCAAAACTATAAAGAGCTTGAAGACACTGTACAACAACGTGTTACCGATATTTGGAACAAGGTTGATACAGAGACAATTGACGAGTTAACTGATTATGTTGGCTATAATCAAGAATTTTTAAAATTATTTGGTTTTGGTATTGATGGTGTTGACTATGAGGCTGATGTTAATCCTGTTGTTAAAATTAATAATTTAGTTTGATTTTTCATCGTTGAAATTTTTATATTTGAAAAAACCGAAATTTATCCCTAGATATGTTTCGGTTTTTCGTTTTAGTACTATATTTTACAATTCAAACAAGTGTTTTGTGTAAATACTATACAAAACATCAATTAATCGACTAAAGTGTAATGAAAAGTTACGGCGTTTTGTAGAATAAAAAGCAGCTTTTGTGTTAAAATCGCGCCAGAAATTTTTAACTTAGAGCCAGTGGGTCTTTTTTACTCCAATACTATTAGAGTAAAAATAGATACTACTGAAATACACTGAAATCTGAATCTTATATTATCTTGTTGATTTTTATAAATTAAAATATTAGATGTTTAAGTGGATGATTTTATTACTCCCATCAAAAGTAGTGCATGTGTTTATGATTACAATAAAAAAAGGGCTGGACGTTCCTATTAACGGTGCTCCCCAGCAAGTAATCCATGATGGTCCGTCCATCAAAAACGTGGCAACACTAGGTGAAGAGTTTGTGGGTATGCGACCTACCATGTTTGTTAAAGTGGGAGATCGTGTAGCAAAAGGTCAGGCGATTTTTGAAGATAAAAAAAATCCTGGCGTTAAATTCACAGCTCATGCTGCCGGTGTTGTTAAAGAAATTAACCGTGGTGAAAAACGTGTTTTGCAATCTGTCGTTATTGAAGTTGACGGCCATGCGCAAGAAACGTTTGCTAGTTATCCCGCCGCACAACTTGACTCGTTAGCACGTGAAGATGTTGTTTCCAACTTAGTTAATTCTGGATTGTGGACGGCATTAAGAACTCGTCCGTATAGTAAAGTTCCTGCTATTGACAGTACGCCAAGTGCGATTTTTGTTAGTGCAATGGATACTAATCCATTAGCTGCAAATCCAGAGCTTATCATTAACGAGCAAGGTGAAGCCTTTAAAAATGGTTTGACTATATTATCACGTTTAACTAGTGGTGATGTTTTTGTGAGCAAAGCGCCAGGCGCTAATATTCCTGTTACGGCGAATATTAAGGTGAATGAATTTGTCGGTAAACATCCTGCTGGCTTAGTTGGCACACATATTCATTTTTTATCACCTGTAAATGCTGATAAATTTGTTTGGCATCTGGGTTATCAAGATGTTATCGCTTTTGGGCAATTATTCACTACGGGCGAGCTGCATAACGAACGCGTTATTTCTTTAGCGGGTCCTGCGGTGAAAAATCCTCGTTTAATTCGTACTGTTTTAGGTGCTAATACCGACGAGTTAATTACTGGTGAAACTATTGACGGTGAGTTACGAGTCGTTTCTGGTTCATTATTATTAGGCTCTACCGCGACAGCAGTTCATGCTTATTTAGGTCGCTACCATGTTCAATTATCGCTAGTACTTGAAGGGCGTGAAAAAGAATTTATTGGTTATATGATGCCGGGTGCAGATAAGTTTTCAGTAACTCGTGCTTATTTGTCACATTTAATGCCAAATAAACGATTTAATATGACAACAACAACTAATGGCAGTGAACGAGCTATGGTACCAATTGGTAACTTTGAGCGCGTAATGCCATTAGATATTTTACCTACCTTATTGTTACGTGATTTAGTTGCGGGTGATACCGATAGTGCGCAACAGCTAGGTGCTATAGAGTTAGATGAAGAAGATTTAGCTTTATGTACTTTTGTTTGCCCAGGTAAAACAGATTATGGTGTTCACCTTCGTGATTGCCTAACCATTATTGAGAAGGAAGGTTAGTCATGGGCTTGAAAAAGTTTATTGAAGATTTAGAGCCGCACTTTGAAAAAGGCGGTAAACATGAAAAATGGTTTGCCCTATATGAAGCTGTTGCCACAGGGTTATATACCCCAGGCTTAGTAAATAAAGGTAAAACTCATATTCGTGATAGCATTGATTTAAAACGTATTATGATCACTGTTTGGTTAGCTGTATTTCCTGCTATGTTTTGGGGAATGTACAATATTGGTTTTCAAGCCAATGAAGCTATTTTACACGCAGGCGCAGCATTACCTGATACATGGCAAGCGGGCTTATTTACCTTTTTAGGAGGGCAGTTAGGCGCTGATGCTAATTGGTTTAACTTAATGCTTTACGGTGCGATGTTCTTCTTACCAATTTATGCTACTACTTTTATTGTTGGTGGTTTTTGGGAAGTAATATTTGCCTCAGTACGCGGCCATGAAGTTAACGAAGGATTCTTTGTTACTTCAATATTATTCGC
>WGGB01000289.1 GCA_015491935.1 Alteromonadaceae bacterium | reverse complement strand
GTGAATTAACCAAGCAACCCGCCAAACACAAAGCATTACAAAACCAGTTGAATAAAACAGGCGTTAACACTAAAAACCTTAGCGCTAAAAAGCGTGAACTTGCTGCTGCCTTTACTAAAACAGGTGCAAAAATTGACACTTACCGAGGTAAGTTAAACCAAGGCAGTGCCGCTGAAAAAAAACACGCGACCAGTTTAGGTAATGTTTCCAGTAAAATAATAGCCTTAACGGCCGCTTATGTCGGTTTGAATCAAGTAGGCTCGGCCATAAAAGATATTTTTACCACAGGCGATAAGTTTGAGCGTTTAGGTATTCAAATGGATGCCTTAATGGGGTCAATTAAAGGGGGCGAACAAGCGACCGCTTGGGTTAAAAATTTCACTAAAAACACCCCATTGCAACTGGCTGATGTAAGCAAAGCGTTTGTTAAATTAAAAGCTTTTGGCTTAGATCCTATGGATGGCACCATGCAGGCCATTACTGACCAGGCATTAAAATTAGGTGGCGGTTTTCAAGAAGTAGAAGGCATTAGTTTAGCGCTTGGCCAAGCTTGGGCTAAACAAAAACTACAAGGTGAAGAAATACTACAACTGGTAGAGCGCGGTATACCCGTGTGGGATTTACTGCAAAAAGCCACGGGTAAAAATACCGCAGAGCTACAAAAATTATCAAGTGCGGGTAAGCTTGGTCGTGACGTAATTAAAAAACTCATTGATGAAATGGGCAAAAACAGTGTTGGTGCTGCGGCTGCAAACATGGCGTTATTGTCAGGACAAACATCTAATGCAAAAGACAATATGGATCAGTTTTATAACTTGATCTCTGAGTCGGGTGCAATGGATTGGTTAAAAGCACAATTAACCGCACTTAATGCCAAATTTAAAGAAATGCGCGACGATGGCAGTTTAAAAGAATGGGCACAAGCGATTAGCGACACCATTGTTGCCACGGGCGAAGCGATTAAAAAAACCTTTACCACACTGTATGAATATAAAGATGAAATAGCGTCGATAGCTAAAGTATGGCTTGCATTAAAAGTTGGTAATTATTTTAGTAGTGTTGTCTCGGGTGCTAGAACGGCTATTGCCTCATTAGCTGCTTACCGTACAGCCATTATTGCCACCGAAACAGCAACAGGCTCGGCAGCCCTTGCGGCAGTTAAGTGGAAAAGAGCCATATCGTTTGTCGGTAAAGCAGCTTTATATACTGCTTTAATTAGCGAATTAGTCCACGTAGGCTTTTTATATAAAGATTTATTAGTCGCCGAAAACAAGGCAGCTCAATCTAAGCAAGTATTAGCTGAGCAATCACAAAAATTAGCGTTTAAATTTGAGCAATTATCTAAAGAAACTAAAGTAAATATCACCAACATTAACCAATTTACCAAAGCGGTTGACGATGGTGTAATTGTTTGGGATGAAAGCTTAAAACGTTATCAAGGCGCGGTAGAAGTTCAACAACGTTTAGCTCAAGCAAGTAGAGACGCGGCAACAGCTGAGCAGCAACGTCAGCAAATGATGACGTTAACTCTTGAACAAGCTTTGCAAACTACCGAGCAATTAAACCAACAAGCGCAAAGCATGGACCAGGTGCGTGGCGGTGTACAAGGCTTTATTAACGCTATTGATGCGGCAAAAGTGAGTTTAACTGCAGCGGGTGAGCAATATAGCCAACAAATTGTTTTGCTTGACCAACTACGCGAAAAGTATGTAGCTCATGATGAGTCGTTAAAGCGACAAGCTTTTTTAGCAGGAGATTTAACTAAAGCGTATGAATTTTTAGGCATTCAGTCAGGCAAAGCGTTAGACGAATTAGCCAACAAACAACGTGGTGCCTTTGAGTTAATACAGCAAAGTAAAGAGCCGTTAGAATTACAACGTCTTGCTTATTTAAAATGGGCAGACTCCGCAATAAAAGCAGCAAATGCAACAGGTAAAACCGTTCCTGAGTCATTAAAAGCATCCGCTGCGGCTTTAGGGTTAAGTAATGAATTAGAAAATTTAATCAATACCGCTAACAAGTTGCACCCCGTTAACGATACCAATAGCGAAGCATTCAACCGTTTTTCGGCGGCGGTTGATGCCACCAAAAAATCTATATTGCAAAATAAAGCGGTGATTGAAAGCTCTACCACCTCGGCTAAAGACAAAGCGGAGGCAACAAGACTATTAACCATAGAGCAAGAGCGCTTAAAAGCAGAAACTGACGATTTAGCTAAAGTTCAACAGTTAGAATTAATGACTATTGCGCAATTGCGCCGTGAGCAAGAAACGTTGCGCGAACAAATGGGGCGACTTAACGAACAATATAAATACGGCAATATTACTGCGCAAGAGTATAACGATAAAAAACAACGTATGGCTGATATGTTGAGTGTTGTTAATAACTTGCTAGGTGACTTTAAAAAAGCACAAGATGACGCAACGACCTCAACAAAAAAAGCCACAAAAGCGACTAAGGATTCTACTAGAGCCACCCAAGAAAACATTAAACAGCAGCGAGTTGCAATACAAACATACCATGAGCAAGCAAATGCTATTCAGCAAAATATTCAGTATAAGCAACAATTAAATAACCTTGGACTAGATGGTCGAGGCTCATCGCCTAAAAATATTGTTGATTTTGAAGAAAAAAACAATGTTCCCGATTATTTACGCAATAACTCACGCGAAGTTGCTGATTATCGCGCCCAACTTCGTGAGCAAGAAATTCGTGATAAGGTGTTTTCTGAAACGCTAGCAAAAGCTAAAAACACCAACGCCTCAATTGCTGAGCTTTCAGCTTTATATCAACAAATGGGACAACGTTTAAGTTTGCTGTCTGCGGAGCAACGCGCGCAAGTAAAATCGACCATTAAAGCCACTATTTCTGCTATTAAAAGCGCGAAGAGCAGTAAGATAAAAAGCCAAAATCAAGCTAGCACAAAGCAAAACGCTACTTATCAAGCCCCCGTAAGAGAGCAAAACAATACTAGCTTAACAAACGCGATTAACCGCCTTGTTGACAAATTAGACCGTCAACAACAGCAAAATCAAAAAACCGTCAACAGCAAAACAGTGCGCCTTGAATTAATTATTGGCGGAGAAACCTTTAAAGCCGATTTACTTAATGAATTTGAACAACGCTTTTTAGCAAAATTAGAACAAGCGCAAAGCGTTAGCGGAGCTTATTAATGATCACCTTTGCCACTTTTACTTTAACAGAATTTTATTGGGCTGATGAATTTGAATTTTCACCCGTAAAACAACAACAAGAACGCGCATTAAATGGTGCCACGCATATTGAAAGTGCGCTAGTAACCACGGGTAGACCGATAACACTGAAGAGTGATTTAGAAAGCGCTAGCTTGTTTGTGCAACTACAAAACCACGCTAACACCAATCAAGATCCATTTAATTTAACCATTAACGGCACGGTTTATAGTGTTATTTGGTTACACGCGCCGCTTGCGGTAACAGGTAAGCCTTTTGAAAGCTTTGTTGATGCACAACCCGATAACTTTACCGATATTAGCTTAACGCTAATAACCGTTTAAAAATCAACTTATTTAAAGATCTTATTTAGCCCTAGAGAAAACTATGACAATACAACGTAGCGACTTAAAAATATTTAAACCTGAACGCCTTGGTAACGAGACGTTTGCAGGCGGCTTTAGAACCAATAACGAAGTAGTAAGCGGCAAATTAAACGATGTATTTAGCTCTATTTCAGACATTGATTATGCGCGCTCAGCCTTTGACCTAGTTAAATTATTTCCTGCGGTTAACACCGCTGACTCTAGCCGATTACAAGATGGTTATGTGTATATTGCAGAGCTACCTAGCGATGCGTTAGTTGATACGTTGCTTGTTGAAAGCAGTAACTTAAATGACGCAAGCGAACTCAGTGATATGCACGCATTGATAGTGGATCCTTACACTAAGTTTCACGGTACAGCATTAACGACTGCAGAAATAACCAGCAATAAGGTCAGTGTCACCAACACATCTAAACGTTTAGTGCCAAGCATTGAGAAGGTTAATGCCTCATTTGGCATTAATGGTTATATTGCTGAGGCAGGCTCTAATACAGTGAAAACGGCCAGCGTTTCTTTTACCGCCCCAAACAATGCGAATGTCAGTTTTTTTAGTTTATCTGCGCCTGATTATATAGATAAAGACTTCCCGTTAAGTGCATGGGTCGAATCATCACATTATAATGACAATAAAAAATGGCAGGCTGAGTATTATGGAAAAGGTCAATATACCCAGACTGTTTATCTCGATTCAGCGGATCCAGATGATGCATCACAAGTTAGTTATGTTAATGGTGATTTTGTTGTGCAGTTAACAAAACCTTTGCTTGCAGGAAACACTTTTACCTTAAAATACAAATCAACTAATGATTATCGTTTTCATCAATTTGCCGTTAATAGCACGCTAACGTTAGCTGTGGGTGAAACTATAGTGCCTGGTAGTTATCGTATTAAAAAAACAGGCGAAAGCACGGTATATACTGACGATGGTAACGGGTTATTTGTTGATAGTACAGGTAGTGTATTTGCACAAATAGATTACAACACAGGAACCATTACACCTAGCGCCGCTGTTGATTATACCTCAACCATTGCGGAAGATTTAGGTTGCACTATTTTTATGTCGAATGCGCAAAATCAAGCGTACCCGTTGTCTATTTCTTTTTATATAGCGCTGTCTAGTGGTAGTCACATTGATTTTGATAGTGTGTATTTAAAAATAACGCTAGCTGATGGCAGTAAAATTAGTGTGGCTAGCGTTAAAACAAACGGTTCACTTGGTGGTTATTATGGTTTTTATGGGGCTTTTTCTCATACCTACATTGCCTCTGGTAGCGTTAATAATGAAGGGCTTGTTCGCTTAACAATGAATTCAGGGGTTAAAGTTGCTCGCATAGATTATGATTTTACCGCCAACACATCAATTGCAACACAATCAAACTGGTATGGTTTTGACGTTCAGGCGCTGCCTGACAATGCTGATGTACCTATTTTTTATAGAGCTAATGTTGTTGCTATAGCCAACACCCAGCGAACTGATCAAGCCACGTTAACCAGCGGGCAAACATTAACGGTGTTAGTTGATGCTGACTTTGTTGACATAATGGATAGCAACGGTGCTAGTTTATATAGCGTATTAGACGACAACTACAGTTACGACAAAGCCACAGGTGTTATTACCATAAATGCAGGTGTTAGTAATTTTACTGGGCCCTATGTCATTACCGCGGTGCAATCTGAACGCGCGCTAGTGGCCGACATTATTGGCAACGATTTGACGTTATTGACACCTGTTACACGCACTTATCCTATTGGTTCTAGTGTGTCTTCTGTGCAAGTGTTGGGTGATATGCAATCACTGGTAAAAGATGAGCGCACCGCCACGACTTATTTTGATAGTAGCACTCAAAAATATGATTTTGATTATAATTTAGATGGCAGTAAATCATCTGCCACAGGCAATATTAATACAGTGCAATACCCGATAGAGGTTAATAATATTGGCGCAATTAACGAAAAATGGGCAATTGTGTTTACCTCTAATACTGCATTTAAAGTTATTGGCGAGGGGGTAGGAACTATTTATAACGGCGATACTACCGTTGATTTAGCGCCAAGCAATGGTTTAGTTAATGCGCCATTTTTCACTATTAGACAAGCCGCTTTTGGCGCAGGGTTAAACCCTGGTGAAGTATTTTTATTTACCACCCTTGGTGCAAGCAAGCCTATTATGTTATCTCGGTCAGTGTCACCCGGGCATAGCAATATTACTACCGACCAGTCAACGCTCGCCTTTTTTGGTAACAGTGATTAACAGGTTTAATACTTGAATAACACAGCGTATATAAACATAAATATAAACGAATAAATTAAGAGGAATAACAAATGCCACAACCAGTAACTGTTTATCGTTGGGATGATGTCGGCGCGCCACAAATAGGAAGTGCTAATTCTGCAGAAATATATAATATTTTAAAAAAATGCTTGGTTGAAGGGTACGGGAGTAAAATATCACTAGGTTGGTCATTACTTGGTGAAGATGTTAATAATAAAATTGCTTTTAAGAATGCAGCGTCAGGTGGGTGCTTTGAAATGGAAGCAAACGATATAGCACCTTTTGATAAAGACACGTTGTTTTTGATCACGCCTTGTCAAAATTGGCTTGCTTTTGGTACTCATGATAAACCAGGGTACCAGAAAGGTTTTCAAGTCAGCGATACATCTTCATATAGCGCTTGGGTTTTAATCGGAACAAGTTCAGGATTTTATTTTTTAACCGGTAAAATCAATAGTACATCAATAGCATCATCAATGACCAACGCTACCGAACAAGTGATATTTGTCGGCGATATTAAATCATACTATCAAAATGATCCTGCAAAATTTATAGCTTATAGTGGAGGGCAAGGTAAGGACTATACTTGGTCGTCAAGGTGGGGAGGTTTAGCGCACACAAAAGCATTTGATTATTCAATAGGACTTCCAGGCGGTTATGGTGATAGCCTAGTTAAAGTATATAATATGGATGGTTCTAACTCTTTTGATGATATGATAGTACGAGTATCACGAGCTTTTAGGACAAGAACAGAACCTCCAATCTCTTCAAATTGCGATGTGTATTTACCTGTTCAATTATTGAAAGAGGAAGCCAAAAACGGCTGGTTACGAGGAGAATTACCAGGCTTGCTGTATGCTACAACAGCTATTCACGCGCAAGAAACGTGGCCATTTATTAGTAAAATAAATAATATTGATTATTGGCCTCTGCGACCTAATGCGCAAGCAGTCAATTTATACATAAATACGGTAGCTTGGTGATATGAGCATAATTAACTATCACTTTACTTTTGATTTCAACCCTCGACAAGTTGCGTTTTTAAACGTCACCACAGACACCAACTCTGAACGCCTGCAAGTTATCAATAGAAATACAGGGGAATTAGTATGGCACCAACGCACTGATGGCGGCGCTACCGTTAAGCGAATATTACCCGTAAAGTATGCCAACGATCCGTTATTAACCTGTATTTTATTTGACGACAGTTTAACCAATAATGCGGCGATTATTGATGGCGTACAATGTGAGTTAATTGATGCTAGCACTTTTGATATGAGCGCGGCTTAAGTGGTAAATTCGCCTGTTGATTTGCAATTTAGCCAGCCGTGGTTAAATGCTAGTTCGCCTGTTAGTTTGCTTTTTGGCGAGACAACTGCGCCAGTAAAAAAGCCCGAAGTAGGTATGCTTTACAGCCCAGCATGGCAACTTAATGCGTTAAAAAGTAAAATAAGTGCTATTTCATGGCAAAAAAACAGCGTTGGTAGCTATATTAAACTGGCCTATAACTCGCTATTACTGCAAAGCTTTAACGTACTTAATGGGCATAATGCTGCCGACAAACAAGTACGCTTTCGCTTTGTGTTTACGCAGCAAAAATTAAAAGGTGAACATCTTGTTTTACCTTGGCGAAATAGTGCTTTAAAAACTAATACGGTGTCGATTAAATTTGACAGTAAACCGCTAAAAAACATTGCGCGCAGTGTGTGTTTTAATAGTTCTCCTAATAAAAATACCCTAATTAAAACCTTGTTATGGAAAAAAGCCAAATCATTACGTATTGACCGTGCCGTTGATTGGCTAGCAAAAAGCAGCCTTAGCGAACAATTACTCACTATTCGTTATGGGCCAGCACCGTTAAATTTAATCTGTTATCACAAAAACAACCCTAAAAATGGTTTAGTAACACTTAAATTTACTGAAGCCGCTAAAAATGCCAATTCACCGTTAACGATGGTGTTAAATCCTTTTCAAAAAATATGTTACTGGGGTAACGGTGGCGGTTTAATTCGCAGTAGCGACGATTTACCCGTGTTAGATCGCAAAATTCCCATTTCACCACAATTAAAGAGTAGTTATGTTATGCAACCAACCATTACTTGTGTACGTGTTAGTGACAATTTAGAAATATTAATTACTAGCTTTTCGTATCAAACCTCGCGTAGCCAATTTGCCGCCACTTGCTCTGTTAAGTTTTGCTCGCGCATTGACTTTGAACGTGCCCAAAACCAACTACTTAAAATAACCATTAACGGTTATGACTTTTATACCTATATTGAAAAATGCTCACATAATAAAGCGTTTAACAATGTTAGTTATAGCGCCACAGGCCGTAGCCGCTTTGCTGAATTAAGCGCACCATTCGCTAGAGCGACTAGTTATACCAATGCAGCATCAAAAACCTTAGTGGGTATTATGGCCGATATTATTCAAAATACGCCATGGACGATAGCAAGTAATATTGTTGACTATCCCGTACCAGCATTAGCGTTTAGCTACAAAAGCAAAAACCCAGCTGAGGCATTAGCAATATGCGCCAGTGCCGCAGGCGCTATGTTAAGTGTTGACGATAACAACCAACAAATAACCATAAACCCAAAATGGCCTGTTATGCCATGGGCGACTGATAGCGCAACGTGCGATGTAATAATAAACGACAGTGTTATTTTAACGCACAGCACTACAGATATAATTAACCCAAGCTGCAACGCCGTTGTAGTGCGTGGCGAACAACAAGGCGTTGCCGCAAAAATTAAACGCGCAGGCAGTGCAGGTGATTTATACGCAAGCGATGTTGTTGACAAGCTCATTACTGACAACCAAGCGGCAAGACAACGTGGCAGTTGCGAACTCGCCAATACTGGTAATAAAGAACAAAGCAGTATTCGCACCAAAATAATGACAGACTTACCACCGATTAAGCCAGGTATGTTAATTGGTATTCAATATCAAAGCTTGCTGTATAAAGCCACCTGTGACATCGCCACTTACAGTGCTAGCGTTAGTAGTGACGGCAAAGTAAGCGTTAATCAAGAAATAACACTTTTAAAAAACGTTTAGCGGCATTAGCAATATTAGGAAAACAGAAACAGCATGAATAATTCGTTTAACCGACTCAACAGCGTTGTTGCCAAGCCAAAAAAATACATTGCCGCCGTCGATACAGTTAACACTAACGGCACCACCACGGTAACCCACAGTGACGGCAGCAAAGAAGTTGTGCTTGGTAATAATGTCGCATCGGGCGATGTGTATATTAGTGACGGCGTAATTGTGGGGCAAGCAGCACAGTTAACATATAGCGTGATAGAGGTGTAAGTCAGTTGATTTTTGACTTTAATGTCGTAATTTGGCGTTTTTCATCATCAATCAATGTTTTATATTTATTAGTTAATGTGACCATTTCTTGGCTTAAAGCATTTTGATAGGTAGCCCCAGCTAAGTTATTTCTCGCATAATAGGTTCTTTCTTTTAGTGCAGCTAGTTCTTTATTAAGCTTTAGCTTGTAGTGGTTTATTGTTTTGTTTCGTCTTTTTATTTCTTGGTTCATTAAGAACTGATCGACATCATTATTGTTTGTCTTAACAGTCGCCTGTACATGTGGTATTTGTTTCGATGGTGAATTACGAACTATCACCTTTACTTCTTGTATCGTATCACCACACGGCGATTGACTAAATGTGGTAACCCCATCTACCTTACATTTATAAATGGCAGAATAGCTTGAGAATGAATATAAAATTAAAAGGGCAAAAACTGATTTAAACATTACAATTCCTTTGTTGTCACACTATCAAATGATAGAGCAAAAAATAACTTATACCGATAATAATAAGCTCGAGTGATATTTGCAAATTAAAGAATAGCATTTAAAAGAGTGTTAAATGGAAATAAAACACAGTTTAAGTATTTACATTTCATCCGATTTTTACATTTCACCCGAGCGGAAAATGATAGTTACGATTTTACAATCCAACCGACCGCGATTTACAAAAAATCCGCGCGGCTACAGCTTAAAAAAATAAGTGAGCTGACTGTATAAGCCGGGTTTTGTAGCTTCTTAGTTAAAAGAAGTGACAATCATTCGTCTAGGCCTTAAATCGCTCTAAGGCTCAAGCAACCTACCCGGTTCCAACGCGAG
>WGGB01000288.1 GCA_015491935.1 Alteromonadaceae bacterium | reverse complement strand
TCAAATTGATGAGGTTATAGGGGCGGAAATCCATCAGGGCTAGAGGCATCATATGATACCTCAGCAAAAAGCCGAATATATGGCTGCAATGCACTCTATTTCAACGATTTAAATTGTCTTGCAATCGGAGAGGGTCCATATATGGTATTATAGAAAAAAGTTTAAAATTTCCTTGAAAAATTTTAAAAAAATCTTAAATTATCCGTTGTAAGGAATAGGTTCCTCTGGAAATATTCCTAATTGATTTTGTTTTTTAATTACTGCTTCTTTGGGAGGATATATGGTATTAGATATAGCCTGTAAAGAAGCTGATAGCTCAACAGTTAAGAAAATATCAATTAAGTAATAAATATAGAACGGGTCTACTTTACACGTAAAGTAGACCCGTTTTTATTTTTTAGATTGTTTTTTATACTAATTTTTATTAATTTTCTATAGGCGTATTAAAGTTTTTAGATAATTTAAAATCACCATTAGCAGAAATGATTTTGTTATCTTTAAAGTTAATAGTGAAATTTTTACGAATATTAAATTTTTTATTACGACCTGATATAAAACTATAAAAATAATGCCAAGTATTATGATCAAAAGAATCTTTTAGTACTGGTGTACCTAAAATAAATTTTACTTGTTCTTTTGTCATACCTATTTGTAATTTGTCGATATTTTTTTGGTCTAAATAATTCCCTTGTGGTATATCAATACGATAAACCCAGCTAGAACAGGCAGAAAGAGAAAGAGCGAAAGTGATCAGTAATACGCGATATAACATTAAATTTACAACATCCTATAATTTGAAGAAAAACTATTCACCTAGTCTGTTTACTTTAGGCGATTGACCCACATAATAACTAAGCAGGCCGTGAGATACAAAATTATTTTTAGCACTTTATCTTAAATGCTGAAACAAGTTCTGCATGACACACTAAATTTCAGTACGATTATTATTAAACAATTATATTAAAAAAGGACATTATGTCAGTGCATATTAACTTGCTAATAATTCTTGCGCGTTTGCTAAGCTAGAATCAGTAATACTATCACCTGCCAATAAACGTGCAATTTCTCTGACTCGTCCTTGCTGATTTAGTTCCGTAACCTTGGTTTCAGTATGCTCACCATCACTAAGCTTACTAACAAATAATTGTTGGTGACCTTTACTCGCCACTTGTGGTAAATGAGTTACACAAATAACTTGTGTATTTTCTCCTAACTGTTGTAATTTTTTACCTACCATTGCTGCAGTTGGCCCACTAATACCAACATCAACTTCATCAAAAATCAAGCTTGGAGTGGTCACTTTAGCGGCTAAAATAACTTGAATGGCCAGTCCTATACGCGAAAGCTCTCCACCAGAAGCAACCTTATGCATGGCTTCAAGAGGCTGTCCTAAGTTCATACTAATCGCAAAGTTAACTTCATCTATTCCGTTAATGGTTAATGCTTGGCTTTGTTCATTATTATATTGTGTTATTTGTACTGAAAATTGACTGTCAGGCATATTTAATTCTTGCATGCTTTGAGTAATTAATTTACTTAAGGTTTTTGCCGCACTTTGTCTATTTTTTGACAGTTGCTTGGCAATGGCTAAATAATTTTGTTTAGCATTATCTATATCTTCATTCACTTGTAGTAGGCGTGTTTCATCAGAACTTATTAGCGCAAGCTCTTGTTTTAAATGACGGTGATATTCAGGTAGTTTTTCAGGAGATATTTGATGTTTTTTAGCAAGAGTAATTGCCATAGAGTAGCGTTGTTCAAGCGCTAAAAAACTTTCAGGATCGAGTTCTAATTGTTCATGATAATGTTTTAATTCATCATTGGCTTCTTCTAATGGAATTAACGCTTCGGTTAAAAGTTGCGCAATATTCGTGAGTTTAGAGTCAACTTGGCTTAATTGCACAATATTTTCACTAGCCTGTCTTAAACTATCAATGATATTAAAATTTTCATTGGCACTTAATTGATAAATGGTTTGTAAGCTATCATTTAATAAATCTTGCGCATGACTATGGCGTTTAAATTCGGTTTCAATATTTTCAAATTCACCTGTTTGCAGATTAAATTCATCTAACTCTTGTACTTGATATTCTAATAATTGCTGTTTGGCTTCACGTTGAAATTTACTCTGTTGTAATATTTGTAACTCGGCTTGTAAATTTTTCCATTGATTAAAAGAAAATTTAACTTCATCGAGAAGGGGTTGATTATTAGCATATTCATCTAACATACGGCGTTGTTCTGAACTTTTTACAATTAATTGATGATCATGTTGGCCGTGAATGTTAATTAATAATGCACCTAATTGTTTTAGCTGATTTAGAGGTACTTGACTACCATTAATATAAGCTTTAGAGCGGCCTTCGCTAGAAATAATACGACGTAAAATACATTCATGCTGCTGACCATCTTCACTTTGCATTAAATCTTGTTTTGTTAACCAATTTGTCGCCTTTATATTTTTATTTATATCGAAAGTGGCGGCAAGTTCTGCTTTTTTACAGTTTGGACGTACGGTATTGGTTAATGCGCGTTCGCCTAAACATAAACCTAGTGCGTCTATGGCAATTGATTTACCTGCACCCGTTTCGCCTGTTATTGTGGTCATCGCATTTTGCCAATCAATATCGAGTTGCCGAACAATCGCAAAGTTTTTAATAGATAAGTTTAATAGCATGGCTGCACTCAAAGTATGTTTATTTAAACAGTAACTGTTAATTTATACAGTTACTGTTTAAATAGCAAGAGATGAACGCATTTTTTTTGAGGTTTTTATCAACAAATGTTGTAGGTCATTTGTTCAGTGAAATAAATAATTATTAATATAATTTATTGCCCCAACCAAGTTTATTTCGTAAAACATTAAAATAATCATGGCTTAATGGGTGAATAAGACGCAGTGTATTAGTACTTTTTTTAATGATCACTTCATCTCCCGGCATCACGGATAAAATAACATGACCATCGCAGCTAACTTGTAGGTTTTCATAATTTTCATTCGCTAATACTAATTTTATTTCACTCGTACCATCAACAACAATAGGGCGGCTGCTTAACGTATGAGGAAACATAGGGACTAAGGATAAAGCATTTAAATTAGGTGTTAAAATAGGGCCGCCAGCAGACATTGAATAAGCTGTAGAGCCTGTAGGTGTTGAAATAATTAACCCATCTGAGCGTTGGCTAAACATAAATGCACCATCAATATAAACTTCAAATTCGATCATATTGGCGACTTTACCCGCGTGCAGTACTGCTTCATTCATTGCACTGTTAGAGCTTTTTAATTTACCATGGCGGTAAACTGAGGTTTCAATTAAAAAACGTTGTTCACTATGCGACTTGCCCGTGAGAATTTCTTCTAAAGGCTCAAGCAAGTCTTGTGGTGAAAGGTCGGTTAAAAACCCCAAATTGCCACGGTTAACACCAATAACACCTATGTTATAGCAAGATAAAACTCGTGCAGCACCTAACATATAACCGTCACCACCAACAACAATGGCAAGGTCGGCTAATTCACCAATTTCGGTTAATGATTTTATTTTTAACGCTTTAGTTTTAATGGTTTTAGCGACAGAACATTCAACTAATACCTGATAATTATGCTTAATTAAATAATTAGCTAACGCATCAATAGTGCTGTTAGCTCCTTGATGATTTGGTTTGCCAATTAAGCCAATGGTTTGGTAATGTGCTTTCATTATTGTTTATCTAATACGATATTCTGTAACAAATATTACCTGTAATGTTAGTGTGCTGCAATTGACTCGTTTAATAAGAAAGAAATAATAAAAATAAAGTTGAATTTTTTTATATTTTGAACTTGAATCATACCAACAAAGCCCCATAATTAAGCCAATATAATTTTTTTAGTTTATAACGGAGTTTTTCATGACGAGTGAGTCTACAGAAAACCAAAAAGCAGAGGCAATTTCGCCTGAAGAATTAGCAAATGAGATTGTTCAAGAAGCAGAAGAGCAAGTTGAAGTACAACACGAACACGAGCATGAAATTATGAGTTCTGAACAAGAAACAATTAATGAATTGGAGTTGGCTTTAGTAGCAGCACAAGCAACCGTTGCTGATCAAAAAGATTCGGTTATTCGAGCCAAAGCTGAAGTGGATAATATTCGTCGTCGTAGTGCTCAAGATGTTGAAAAAGCACGTAAATTTGCTCTAGAAAAATTTGCGGCAGAGTTATTGCCTGTGGTTGATAATTTAGAGCGCGCCATTGCGAGCATTGATAAAGATGATGAGCATCAAAAAACCTTAGCTGAAGGTGTTGAATTAACCTTACAAAGTATGCAATCGGTATTAGAAAAATTTGGTATTAAAGCGGTCGATCCTGAAGGACAGCCATTTAATCCTGAGTTTCATCAAGCAATGTCAATGCAAGAAGTTGAAGGTGTTGCACCGAATACTGTTATTGCAGTAATGCAAAAAGGTTATGAATTAAATGGTCGTTTAGTACGTCCAGCTATGGTGATGGTTTCTAAAGCGGCTCCATCGGTAGATGCAAAAGCTTAATTGTGTATTGATTTAGCTTATGCTCTGTTTCACTAGGGCGATTTAATTTATAAAATAGGTGTACTAAATTATATTAGTACGCCTATTTTTTTGTCTGTTTTAAAGTGAATAGTAACTTAATCAATTTTGTATTAGTGAAATGAATCGACATTATTCGGGTCTATAAAAGCACAAACTAAAACGAATCATGTTATTGAGTTAAACGAGTTATGAAAACAATTCCTATATTTTTATTCGCTATTTTATTTTTATTCAGTTTTAACGTATCAGCTACCGAACAAGCGCCAGCATGGCAACTTAAAACTCAAGCGGGCAAAGTAATAAGTTCTGCGCAATATAAAAATCAACCCATAATTTTACACTTTTGGGCAACTTGGTGTCCGTATTGTCGACGCTTACAGCCCAAGTTAGTTGAATTACAAAATAAGTATAAAGCACAAGGTGTTAAAATTGTTGCGATTAGTATTCTTGAAGAAAAAGGCGCAAAACCGCAAGATGAAATAGATCAGCGCGGATATAACTTTATCACCGCCGTTAAAGGTGAAACGGTTGCTCAACAATATGGTGTAAAAGGGACACCCACTACTTTTTTTATTAATCGTCATAATGAAGTGGTATTTGCCACCTCAAGTTCCGATGTCAAAGATCCTCAATTTGAATTAGCAATAAAAGAAATGATTAAGAATAAATAATATTTCCTAGTGTCTTAGTGTTAAAACATTTATTTAAATAAAAAAGATCGCTTTTTTACAAAAAAAAGCGATCTTTTTTCATTTTTTCTATTGAAAACTATTTTGCTACCCCCATTAATCATTGCAACAGTAAATCGAATTAATATTTTAGATTGGAGATCATCAAGATGGGCAAAATTATAGGTATTGACTTAGGGACTACTAACTCATGTGTTGCGGTTTTAGATGGTGACAGTGTCCGAGTTATAGAAAATGCAGAAGGTGATCGTACAACGCCTTCAATTATTGCATACACTGAAGAAGGCGAAACATTAGTAGGTCAACCTGCTAAACGTCAATCAGTAACAAATCCAAAAAATACATTATTTGCAATTAAGCGTTTAATCGGTCGTCGTTTTGAAGACGAAGAAGTTCAACGTGATATAAAAATTATGCCATTTGGCATTGTTAAAGCTGACAATGGTGATGCTTGGGTTGAAGCTAAAGGCGAGAAAATGGCGCCACCACAAATTTCTTCTGAAGTATTAGTTAAAATGAAGAAAACAGCGGAAGACTTTTTAGGTGAAAAAGTAACTGAAGCGGTAATTACCGTTCCTGCTTATTTTAATGATTCACAACGTCAAGCAACGAAAGATGCTGGTCGTATTGCTGGCTTAGATGTTAAACGTATCATCAACGAACCAACTGCTGCGGCATTGGCTTATGGTATGGACAAGCAAGAAGGCGATAAAGTTATCGCGGTTTACGATTTAGGCGGTGGTACTTTTGATATTTCAATTATTGAAATTGATGAAGTTGAAGGTGAGCATACGTTTGAAGTATTAGCGACCAATGGTGACACGCACTTAGGTGGTGAAGATTTTGATAACCGTTTAATTAACTATCTTGTTGCTGAATTTAAGAAAGATTCAGGTATGGATTTAACGCAAGATCCACTAGCAATGCAGCGTTTAAAAGAAGCGGCAGAAAAAGCAAAATGTGAACTTTCTTCAGCACAACAAACTGACGTTAACTTGCCTTACATTACTGCTGATGCGTCTGGCCCTAAACACATGAACATTAAAGTGACGCGTGCCAAGTTAGAATCGTTAGTTGAAGACATGGTTAAAGCAACATTAGAACCATTGAAAAAAGCGCTTAAAGATGCTGATTTATCAACGTCTGATGTAAATGATGTGATTTTGGTTGGTGGTCAAACACGTATGCCATTAGTACAAAAAGTGGTAACAGACTTTTTCGGTAAAGAACCACGTAAAGATGTTAACCCAGATGAAGCAGTTGCATCTGGTGCGGCGATTCAAGCGGGTGTTCTTTCTGGTGATGTAACTGACGTATTATTATTAGACGTTACGCCATTATCATTAGGTATTGAAACTATGGGTGGTGTAATGACACCCGTGATAGAAAAAAATACCACTATACCAACAAAACAGTCACAAACATTCTCAACTGCTGATGATAATCAAGCAGCGGTAACTGTGCATGTATTACAAGGTGAGCGTAAACAAGCAAGTGCAAATAAATCACTGGGTCAATTTAACCTTGAAGGTATTGAACCAGCGCCACGTGGTGCACCACAAATTGATGTGACTTTTGATCTAGATGCTGATGGTATTTTGCACGTATCTGCGAAAGATAAAAAGACAGGTAAAGAGCAAAAAATCACTATTAAAGCGTCTTCAGGTTTATCAGACGAAGAAGTAGAACAAATGGTACGTGATGCTGAAGCTAATGCCGATGTTGATGCTAAATTTGAAGAATTAGTACAAGCGCGTAACCAAGGAGATGGTTTAGTGCACGCTACTCGTAAGCAGGTTGAAGAAGCCGGTGATGATTTGCCAGCACAAGATAAAGAAAAAATTGAAGCAGCAATAAAAGAGCTTGAAGAAGCGATTAAAGGCGAAGATAAAGAAGCGATGGACGCTAAATCTCAAGCCGTTATTGAAGCATCACAAAAATTAATGGAAATTGCACAAGCAAAAGCACAAGGTAGCGCAGAAGGTGCTGCACCTGAAGCTGGCGCTGACCAAGCTGCTCCAGCAGATGATGTAGTAGACGCTGAGTTTGAAGAAGTTAAAGACGATAAGTAATTATTTGTCTACTGACTAATGTTAATAGCATCGTTGGAAGTACTCAACGTAGTAAACTACGCTCCGTGCTTCCGCCTTGCTCTTAAATTATTCAGTGATAACTAATCTACTTACAATGTTACTTATCATTAAAAGCGTCGGTTTTATCCGGCGCTTCTTACGTTATAAAACTAGCAGAAAAATATTGCTTGAAAATATAGCGTAATGAATATTAAAACTTGTAGGTCGTCCCGAGTGAAACGAGGCGCGACAAACGCATAAATATGGAGCGACAAGCGCAATATTTATGCGTTGACAAGCGCAGTAAATCGTTTAATAAACGGATAAATCGAGAATAAAAGAGTCAATATGTCAAAACGTGATTATTATGAAGTGCTATGTATTACCAAAGAAGCGACTGATCGTGAAGTTAAAAAAGCTTATAAACGCTTAGCCATGAAATTTCATCCTGATCGTACTCAAGGTGATAAAGGCAAAGAAGAGCAGTTTAAAGAAGTAAAAGAAGCTTATGAAATTTTAAGTGATGATCAAAAGCGTGCTGCCTATGATCAATATGGTCATGCTGCATTTGAACAAGGCGGACACGGTGGTGGTGGCTTTGGTGGCGGTGCTGACTTTGGTGATATTTTTGGTGATGTTTTTGGTGATATTTTTGGCGGTGGTCGCGGACGTGGCGGTCAATCTCGCGCACGTCGTGGCAGTGATTTACGTTACAACATGGAACTCACGCTCGAAGAAGCGGTTAAGGGTAAGTCAGTAGAAATTAAAGTACCGACTTATGTCAGTTGTGAAAAATGTGATGGTAGTGGCGCTAAAAAAGGCACCTCAGCAAAAACGTGTACAACTTGTCATGGCCATGGTCAAGTACAAATGCGTCAAGGCTTATTTGCTGTGCAACAGACGTGTCCTACTTGTCATGGGCAAGGTAAAGTTATTTCAGATCCTTGTAATGCTTGTCATGGTGAAGGTCGCGTACAAAAGAATAAAAAATTATCTGTCAAAATTCCACCTGGCGTAGATACTGGCGATAGAATTCGTTTAGCCAATGAAGGCGAAGCCGGTGAGCATGGTGCACCTGCTGGTGATTTATACGTACAAATAAACGTGAAAGATCATCCTATCTTTGTTCGTGATGAAAACAATTTATATTGTGAAGTACCTATTTGTTTCACTGTTGCGGCATTAGGTGGCGAAATAGAAGTCCCCACACTTGAAGGTAAAGTTAAACTTAAAATACCTAAAGAAACGCAAACGGGTAAAATGTTTCGTTTACGTGGTAAAGGCGTTAAATCGGTACGTAGCTCGATAACGGGTGATTTAATGTGTAAGGTTGTTATAGAAACGCCAGTGAATCTATCAAAAGAGCAAACTGAATTATTAAAACAGCTTGATAAAACAATGGGCAAAAAGCGTGCACATCATAGTCCTAAAGAAACAGGTTTTTTTGATGGGGTTAAAAAGTTTTTTGATGATTTAAAAAGTTAATTATTTATCACAAGTATTAATTTTAGCTATTAAAAAAGCGCCCAAAGGCGTAATGCCGATCAGTTAAGCAATTTATTGCTTGATTAATTTGCTAATGAGATCAAAATCCAGTGATTGATATCACTGGATTTTTTTTTATGCAACTTTCTACTGCTCTTTCTTTAGTAAATTCGAATAACGTTACTGAATTCCAAAATCTC
>WGGB01000287.1 GCA_015491935.1 Alteromonadaceae bacterium | reverse complement strand
TGTTTAGTTTGATGTGCTGCTTTTGGTTTATTTACTTCAATACCAGCTTCTTTAACAAAAGAAGTGGTTACAATGAAGAATATTAACATAATAAATACGATATCCAACATTGGAGTCATATCTATCTCTGCTTCTTCTTCTTCGCGAATACGTTTACGTGCCATTCGAATATCTCTCTAGTGGTGAGGTAAACTATCAACTAGTTTAGCCTTTGCTAGTTTAACTTTAGTGTCTAATCTTGAACTAAAAAACACACCTGATAATGCAGCAACCATACCCGCCATTGTCGGAATTGTTGCCATAGATATACCCGCAGCCATTAGACGCGGATTACCAGTACCTTGCTGTGCCATAACTTCAAATACGCCAATCATACCTGTTACTGTACCTAATAAACCGATTAACGGACACATAGCTACTAAGGTTTTTATGGTGATCATATTATGTTCAAGCATTTCGTTATTTTCGGAAATCCAAGTTTCTCTAATTCTATGTGCATACCATGAAGTAGTATCTTCACGATTATCCCAGCGAGAGATAATATTATCTCTAATTGCTGGATATTCTTTTAAGATGAACCAGTAACGTTCAACCATAAGCATCCACATGAGAAAGAGAGCGAGGGCAACAAAATATAAAACATTACCACCCGTCGCTATAAAACCCCTGACAGATTCCCAAAGCTCTATCAGGAATAACATTATACAGACTCCTTCTCTGCAATCGCAGCGATTAATCCAACACTTTGTTCATCTAATTTATTTAAGATTGTTTTTGCTTTAGACATAATCATACTATGTACCAAAATAAGTGGTAATGCGGCAATTAAACCAAGTGCCGTTGTAACTAGGGCTAGTGAAATATTACCCGCCATAAGTTTAGGGTCACCCGTACCAAATAAGGTAATGGTTTGGAAGGTTAAAATCATACCAATAACAGTACCTAATAAACCTAATAACGGTGCCATCGCAGCAAACATTTTAATTAAGCTAATACCACGGTCAATTTTTGGCGTTTCACGCAGAACCGCTTCGTCTAGTTTTAACTCTAACGTTTCAACATCTGTTGCTTTGTTATCATAAAAGACTTTAAGTAAACGACCTAGTGGGTTATTTTCATTAGGTTGTGTCATGTTTTTCTCTTGTGCTTTCATTTTTGAAGACATTGCACCAAGTACAATCATACGCTCAAAAGCAATTAACAAACCAATAACTAACAATATTGTAATAATATAACCAACATCGCCACCTTCATGGTAAAACTCCATTAAGTTTTTCTTACGTGTTTCAAGAGCTAAGATAGCGCCACGAGAGGGATCAACATACAAAGGTGCATAACCAGTGGTTGTTTCAAAATAATCAATAGCAGTGTCAGTAATATAACCCGCTGGTTGTTTTGCTAACGGCTGTACTTGAGCTAAAGCATCATTGTAATTCAAATAGCCTTGCACAGAAACCAAGTTAAATGTACCAACACGAGTAATAGTTTCAGATGTTTTTGTACCATCTAAGTTAGTCACTTCCGTAGTAAATTTAGAAATTTTACCTGATTCAGTCATTTCAGTTTGTAAAGCAAACCATAACTCTTCTAAATCTGATAAAGATGGAATTTCTTTTGAATTAGCAATACGGTTTAAGACTTCACCGCGACCTGGATATTCTGCACTCACAATAGAGGTTGCAATCATACCCGCAGCTTTAGCAGCAGCACCACGACTAACACCAAACATTTCACCTAAGGTACCCGTTGCAGTATCTAACTCAACAATTTTTTGTGCTATTTTAATTTCGTTAGCAGCATATTCCTTCGTTAAACGCTCATTACGAGCGTGTTGTTTAGCTAACTCTTTCTTTGCTTTGGTTAATAAAGCTTGCTTGTCTGCACGTGAAGATTTAAATTCAGCTTCACGTTTTTTATCCAATTTTGCTACTGATATACGGTCATTTTTTACTTGCTTTAATAAATCATCTAATTGATTTGCTGAGGCAGAAACTGACATACCGGTAGTCATTGTTGCGACGGCAAGCAATACAACATTAAAAAACTTTTTCATTATTCTGCTCCTGCTGCAAATACTGGTAATTTAGTTAAGTTCGGCGGTAATTGTTTACGTGCCATACGAATAGTATCAGTTACAGGTTTGAGGTAGCTATCATCTAATTCTTGCCATGCACGTGTAGTATTATTCCATAGCCAAGCATGTTTCAAATCAAGTGATTCAGCTAAAAAAGCAATGCGTCCCATATAAACAAAATCAGCGGTAATAGCACGATCGCCTAAATTAAGTTCGCCTTGATAAGCACCAAACATACTACCGTACCCTGCTTCTATTTCATACGCTTCAAGTACTAAACGAAATTGTTCTGAAGTAGTAACATCAACGTTATCCATTACTTTTCTAAGATTAGCAACACGAGCTTTACGTACGTCAATATTTACAGGAATATCGAGGTTCACAAATTCATCTAATGTATTGATCATTTTATACATCAAAGGCACTACACCTTGTTTGATCTTATCAATACCATCAATTTGCTCTTGTTTAGAAGCAATTTCAGCCTTTTGAGCATTGACCATACGTTGTACATGGTCGTTGTAGCCTTTAAGTACTTCAGCTTCATCAACAACATTACGATACTCAGCTAATAAATCTTGAGTTTGCTCATAAATGTGATTAATTTTCTTTTGTGATTTTTTTGAAGCTTTGAAAATCTTGGCTTCTGTTTTTTGAAGGTTTTTTAAGACATCTGCAGCTGCAATATTGCTAGCTGATAATGCGAGTATGCCAACTATCGTTGATGCGATAAGGCTTTTTTTGCTTACTATGGACATAGTTCCCAACCATTGCTAAGTTAACGTTGATACAAGTATTAGTATTAACGCAGAGTTTTAAATCTGCTATTTAAATTTCATATCTCTAGAATAAAACCTGCTAATATTCCCAGACGACATACAAACTGTCAACCTAAGATATACAAAACAAGCAGAATACATCTTTAAATGATCTATAAATACTTTTGTAACAGTAAGTTACAAAAAAACATATTTACCATTTTTTATTTTTGATATCTAAATTATATATGTTAGTAGATAAAATTTAACCAACTTAAATAAAATAGAGTACTAGTTGTACTAATTCATTCGTAGTAAGTCAAATAAAATCACTAGAAACTCGAATATTTATTTAAATAATAAACGATTCTGTCAGTATTTTTATATGTTTAACTTAAAATTAACAGAAAAACTCAAAACGAAATCAACATAATATAAAATGCGTATAGCGTTTAAATTTTACTGCTGATACCCATTGCTATAAAGATAGTCTGTATAGTGAAATTAAACAAATTTGAATAATTATATTTGTTACATTATTCATTAATAAATAAAAAAACCAGTTTATTAACTGGTTTTTTTAAGTTTGTTCTACCTACAATACACTAGTAAACTGTAATTATAAGTTGTCTGCATTATCAGCTAAATATGAAGCAACACCTTCTGGTGACGCTGTCATGCCTTTATCGCCTTTATTCCAACCTGCTGGACAAACTTCTCCGTGTTCTTGATGAAATTGCAGCGCATCAACCATACGTAGCATTTCATCAACATTACGACCTAGTGGTAAATCATTAACCACTTGATGACGAACATTACCTTCTTCATCAATTAAGAAAGACCCACGAAAAGCAACACCGGCTTCTGGATGTTCTACATCATACGCTTGACAAATTTCATGTTTAGTATCAGCAACTAAAGTATATTGCACAGGACCAATACCACCTTCATTTACTGGTGTATTACGCCATGCATTATGTGAAAATTGAGAATCAATAGAAACACCAATAACTTCAACACCACGACTTTTAAATTCATCCATACGGTGATCAAAAGCTAATAATTCAGAAGGGCATACAAAAGTAAAATCTAAAGGATAAAAGAAAATGACGGCTTTTTTACCTTTAATCGTTTCTTTTAAGTTAAAAGCATCAACAATTTCACCACTACCTAATACTGCTGCTGCTGTAAAATCTGGTGCTGGACGACCAACTAATACACTCATTTTATTCTCCGTTTATTATCTGTAGTTTAACTACAATTATGAATAGGACTCATCACAAGTATTGTGATAAATTTAAAAAAATCAATATTATTACTCAAATTTATTCTTCAGTAGTTGCGTGTTTTGCAGCCACTTCTTTAACTAACGTTTGTAGCTCTCCCTGTTGAAACATTTCTAAAATAATGTCACAACCACCCACTAACTCACCTTCTACCCATAACTGAGGAAAAGTTGGCCAGTCGGCATATTTAGGGAGTTCAGCACGAATATCTGGGTTTTGTAAAATATCAACATAAGCAAATTTTTCATCACATGAAATTAGCGCTTGTGATGATTGTGAAGAAAAACCACAACTAGGTAATTTAGGAGATCCTTTCATGTAAAGTAAAATAGGGTTTTCAGAAATTTGTTGTTTAATACGTTCGATAGTATCCATGGTAACCTCTTATAAAGAATATTTAATCAAATTATTTATACATTAATCATTCAAGCAACAAAGATATAATTAATGTAAAAATAATTAAAAATGCAATTTCATACTAACTTAGCTTGATAAATTATCGCCTTACCCCTATATATTGGGTTAGAATATGCTAAATATATATACCTGAGTATTTTACTGGGTTTTTAGTAAAAACAAACCTCTTTTTTATGCTATTTAAATAAAAAAGTTCATAAACATTCACGGAGTTTAAAAATAATGGCTATTGAATTACCAGCACTACCTTTTGCAAAAGATGCATTAGTTCCTCATATTTCAGAAGAAACATTAGAGTATCATTATGGGAAGCATCACAATACTTACGTAACAAAACTTAATGGTTTAATTGAAGGCACTGAGTTTGCTGATAAATCATTAGAAGAAATTATAAAAACCTCTTCTGCAGGTGTTTTTAATAATGCTGCACAAACATGGAATCATACTTTTTACTGGAATAGCTTAAGCCCTAATGGTGGTGGCGAGCCGACAGGCGCTTTAGCTGATGCTATAAAAGCGAGTTTTGGTTCTTTTGCAGAATTTAAAGCTAAATTTACTGATAGTGCTGTTAATAATTTTGGTTCAAGTTGGACTTGGTTAGTGAAGAATGCTGATGGTAGCCTTGCTATTGTTAATACTTCTAATGCCGCAACTCCACTAACAGATGAAAGTGTCACACCACTTATCACGGTAGATTTATGGGAACATGCTTATTATATTGATTATCGTAATTTACGCCCTAGCTACATGGAAGCATTTTGGGCTTTAGCTAACTGGGATTTTGCTAGCGAAAATTTTAGCGCATAGTTTTAGTTTTAGTTTTAGTTTTAGTTTTAGTTTTAGTTTTTAAATAAAATTTCGACTTAAATAATAAAAATCGATTATGGTATGCCAATAATCGGTTTTTTTATTAGCTGATAAAAGTTATACCAGTTTCATTAATTAAGTGACCTACTTTATACGCAGGTAAAATTGCCAAATACAAGGCGTTTGTTTTAATACTAGTTGTTCTAATTGTAAAATAAATAATGCAGTAGTTGGTGATTTTAACCAGTAGAAATGATTACTTAGTTTGTGATATTGGTATTATTGCCTAAAACTTTTTAATAACCCTAACACTATCATCAACGCTCGCGACATCAACATAGCCGATAGCATTCGAGTCAGATGACACAAGGGTTAATACATCTTTACCTGATACCAATTCTGGCGGTGGCTTTCCTTTTCCTGAAAAAACCAATTTAGACCAATAAGCTTTTACTTGACTAGAATTTTTTTTCAATACTTTTTTATCAAACTCATTTCGTGTGGTACTGCCAAATTTCAAATTAAGCGCTAAAATCTTATCACCATTAGAATATGTTTTTAACTTCCCCATAAAAATCCGCTTAATATCATTATCGGGAATTGCGGTATTATTACTTTTATTTACGATAATCGCTATTTCTGCAAAAGAATATGAGCTAAAGAGTACAATAAACATCACAACAAATTTAGTAAAATATTTCATTTTTAAATCCTATTAAACACTCATGATAATCGCTATTTTAAAAAAATAGCGAAATAATGAGTTAAAACCTTTTACAAAATCTACGCATACAAAGCTAAAACCCATTACTTTATAACTATAAAAAATTAAAACCAACCGAACCAGAATATCTATCTCGCGAATTCAGGTCTAATTAGGTTGGTTTTATTTTACAGTTTAGAACTTACGAACAACTTTTACATTACCACTAACACTAGAGGCATCAACATAGCCAATAGCATTTTTATTCGCAGCAACTTGATCAAGTACAGCTTTATCTGAACCAAATTCTTTCGGTGGCTTACCCTTACCCGAAAAAACTAGCTTAGACCAATATGCCTTAACTTGTGAGCTACTTTTTTTAAGTACTTTTTGTTCAAACTCTTTTCTTACTTTACTGCCAAATTTTTGATTTACTGGTACAGCTTTAGAGCCATCAGTATAATTTTTTAATTTACCTAAAAATAAGCGAGATAGTTCTGCATCAGAAATTGCAGAACTGTTAGCGGCATTAACAACCACAGCAACTTCTGCATTAGCCGTATTACTAACGCATAAACTACTGCATGCAACCCCTAATATAAACAGACCATATTTTATCGACATACCTAGTTCCCCTAAAAAACAGTAACGAGTGCAACTCGAACTAAATTGGCATCATTAGTATTATTCAAACTATCATTAAAATTTGTGTATTCAAATTTTAATGCGGCTGAATCATGAAAGTCCCAACGAACACCCACAGTAATATATTTTGAATCTACTTTTTGTGCTGCTATCACTTGTTGAGTTGAAGATTTTAAAAAGTCTAATGATGGTGCAACACCAAATGGAGCGGCAGTGGTAAAATCTGATTTTTTATTATCATCTTTACCATAAGTAATATGCACTAAAAAATCATTAAAACGTTTACCCAGCATGACATAATAAGATTCTTGATCTGTTAAAGGTGTATTGTCTAACGTCAATTTTGTATATTCAGCATTAACTAAATAATTATTATAATCTATTTGCATCCCTAATTCAGCAAATGTAGCTGTATCACTTTTTATGGCAACATCATTACTAATATTAGCAAAACCAGCTTGCGCCCACCCCCCACTTAATGATTGTAAAGCGGTGAATGGTAAGGTCATATCTGTTTGAAAATAAGCACCGCGTAATGTTAACCATTCACGACTAACGGTTACAGAAGCACCTACTAAGTTTTTCATATTAGGAGATATTGTTTCCTTAAAAACATCGGAATGTATATCACTGTTATTATTACCATAGATAATATGAGTTGTAATATCAAATTCACGAATTTGATTTGAAGAAATAACACCTAAGCCATCAAAACTATCAAATACTAAATTATAAACACCATTAGGTGGAGTTATCCACGGATAAGCATAAGATACATCTAAGAAATCAGAATACATATAAAAAGGCGCACGCTGACGCCCTGCTAAAACTCGCAAACTATCGTTTACATCATAGCTCACATAAGCCCATTCAAATTTGGGATCCCAATCATTTGCACCACGTGACATAATTTGTGCCGTAATACCTAAACCACTTTCAAGATCACTTGATACTTGTAAAGCAAATAAAGAATCTTTTTTAAAATCCAAGTTATTTTCATAACCATATAAAAATTCATCACTTGCTGTTGTTGTGCCACCAACAATCGAAGCAAACCCATTAAAATTAATCTCTGCCATGGCTACATTACTTACTGTATTTAATAACAAGCAAGAACTCACCGCGAGTAGACTCGATTTTAGTTTCATATTAATAAACCTCTTTACCCTAGATTTCATTATTTTATCACTTAAAGCTTTTAATACTTAAAGCACTTTACACTTAAAACATTTCGTTTTAAATTTTTTAGTCTATCTAAAACATTTAGACTTTAAACTGTCTAGCTACCGCCTCTAACTCTGATGCTAACTGAGTTAGACGATCCGTTACTGTAGCGATTTCACCAGAAGCCTCTGATGCTTCCTCTGCACAGGCCTGAATATCTTCAACATGACCAACCATTAATCCTGAAACTTGATGCTGTTCTTCGGTTGCTACAGCAATAGCGCCGTTCATATCAGCAATAATATTAACAGTTTCAGTAATAACTTCTAAGCTATTCCCCGCTTCATTTGCACTTTGCACACTCTCTTCAACACTTGAGCGTGAACTTTCCATCATAGTTACCGCTTTACTTGCCGCGCCTTGCAACTGCCCTAACATTTGATTGATTTCTTCTGTTGATTCTTGTGTGCGTGAGGCTAAATTTCTCACTTCATCAGCAACTACAGCAAAACCGCGCCCTTGTTCACCAGCTCGAGCTGCTTCAATCGCTGCGTTTAAGGCGAGTAAATTAGTTTGTTCGGCAATACCACGAATAACCTCTAGTACAACATTAACTCTATTGGTGTCTTCTTGTAGTTGGTTAATCGTTTCAGCCGATTCAACCACATTTTGTGCTAAATTTCTTATGCCTACGACTGTTTTTTCAACGACGTGATTACCATTTACCGCTTCATTATTGGCATTGCGCGCAGCTTCTGCTGCATCAGCCGCGTTGGTGGTTATTTCAGCAACGCTCTGGCTCATTTCTTCAACTGATTGTCGAGATTGCAACACACTATCGGCTTGGCGTTTAAATGATGCAATATTTTTTTCTGATAATTGCTGAATAGTATTTGCCGTATCAGCAAGTGGTAATGCAGTTTCGACAACATTTTTAATAACCCCTTGTAGTTTTTCAATAAAACTATTAAACCAAAAAACTAAATCACCAATTTCATCTTGGCTATCGGTAGTTAAGCGAACAGTCAAATCACCATTTTCTTGAGCGATATCTTTCATTGAGTCAATAATTTCTTTTAAACTCCGACGAATAGCCGTCGCGATAGGTATAGCCACGGCAAAAAGTAAAACAATGGTAACACCACCAACAATTAAACCAACGGTTGAAGTTGATTGCGCCTTTTTAGATACCGAAACAAACGCATCATTAAAAGCTTTATAGCGTTCGCTATGAAATTTATTAAGCTTAGATTGCAAAGCAGCCAATTTACTTGACATAACTTGGCTACGATCACCAATAGTGGCAAAATCAGCTGTACCATCAACCATTTCTTTTGAAAGACCATAAGCGGCTTCATAATAATGATTAAAATCAGTAATTAACGAACGCAAAAAGGGAGCATTCGCGTTATCGTTTTGACTATTATTTTCAAGCTTATTTCGTACTTCTTCGGCATATTTATTGGCGGTATTTAAAAGATCAGCTTCTCCCATTGTGGCAGCGTTGCCCAGCGTTTCTTTAATTTTATCTAAGCGAACTAAACTATATTCCGACGTTTGTAAAAGTTGGTATTCAACTTTATAAGCGCTATCTAATTTATCCACAATTTGCGACATGGTTATCAAACTCACAGCCAAATAAATGCAAAAGCCTAATGCGCCAACAAACGGGATCAGCAAAATTTTATGTTGCACTGAGAGTGATTTAAATGAATTCATATTAACTTTCTCTAATATAGTTTTTATTGATGGGTTTATAACATTCTCTGTAAGTCTAGACAAGGAATTAAAATCTAGCAACTGATTAACTTATAATAATTTTATCACATTTTTTTTATTAGTTATTAATAATATTTATTCATTTATATACAGCTATTTTTTAATAATCGACTAACCTTAAAGTAAGAGTTTATAAATTCAATTTTCAGTCAGTTCCTATTTATTTTGACTTTTTGGAGACAGTAATGAGTATTTTCAAACATTATAAAACACATTACGACAAAGCCCAACAAGAAGAAGAATTTAGCTTACAAAATTTTTTAAACCTTTGTCGCGAAAATAAAATGGCTTATGTCAGTGTGTCAGAACGATTATTAAAGGCTATCGGCAAGCCTGAAATGATTGACACATCAAAAGAGCCTAGCCTTAGTCGAATATTTTCCAATAGAGTTATTGAACGTTACCCTGTATTTAAAGATTTTTATGGTATCCCCCCGTGTCAGAATAGTTGTCACCCCTAAAATTTAAATTTTTTTAGATCGGGGAGTGGTAATCGAACAATAAATATCTAGTTATTCAACAGAAAGAAAAGAAGCTATTTTAAGCAAGTTGTTACCTCCTAGTAATAAGTCAGTCGCTGAAGTAGCAAGAGAAGAAGGTGTTGCTGAGCAAACCCTGTACAATTGGCGTAATCAAGCAAAAGAACAAGGTAAGCCAGTGCC
>WGGB01000286.1 GCA_015491935.1 Alteromonadaceae bacterium | reverse complement strand
GCGAATATTTTGCAACGACCAAAGAGTTCCGACAGAAAATCAATGATTTTTTTGCCATAACACTTCCGAGGATAGCTGATACTTTAGACAGTTGGATTAATGACAACTTTCAAACACTGACGCCTGCATCTTGAAGAGTTATGGGTATAGAGATCAACAAATGAACTCGTATGACGAGTTGTCATATAGTTTTATAGAAAAAATGGTCTGTGGTTGTAGAGATTTTATTTGGTATTTTTACTTGAAGAACACTTTCACTTTAACATAATTGAGTTGTCAAAAAGTATTAGTTTCTGACAATTTTATTTAACCTAATACTTTCTAATTAGGAGGTAAAAAACTATTCTCTACAGTACCTGGTGGATGTTTATTTATATGAGCAATTATAGGCTTTAATAAAAACATTAAATGAAGCCTATATACATTTTAGAAAAATTTTATTTTGATATTGTTGATTTAAATTATTCTAAGTTATTAATTCCCTTGTCAATAAAACTAATTTACTGTAAAAGTAATTATAATTTAATAAGCTAAGTGACACCAACTGTCACGTAGCTTTGTTAATGTATTACTTCTTAATAATATGGTTTTAATAAAATAATAATAGTAGTATTTATATGGAACATAAAGAGTTATTAGCACAACGTATTACCGATATACTCATTAAGCTAAATGCAGGTGAAACACTTGTTATAGATGAACTTGTAGAGCAGTTTGGTACATCAAAACGCACTATTCAAAGAGATATAAATGAAAGGTTGGCTTTTTTACCACTTGAAAGATCGGGTGGTAAAATTAAGCTAGCTAAAGCAGCTTTAGGTAAGCTTTCAAAACAAGATATTAATAATTTTGCACAAATGTGTGGCATTAGTGAATTATTTCCAAGTTTAGATAGTCGCTTTATTACCTCTTTATTGTCTAATGTTTATCAAAGTCCATACCTAGTGACAGGTAATGAGTTTGAGCATGACAAAGACATTATTAATACCAACCTTAAAAAGCTTGAAGCTGCGATTAATCAACAAAAACTCATTACTTTTCAGTATAAGAGTAAATCCTACTCAAATATTGCCCCTTATAAACTAATTAATCATAATCAAGTTTGGTATATTGCCATTTTAGAGAAAAACTCAGTAAAGAAAAAAATTAAAACCTTCCACCTTGGCAATATAAAAGCACTTTTTACTTTAAATGACAGTTTCGAACTTTGTGAAAATACCCTAAAGCAAATTGAACAAAGTGATGATATTTACATTGCTGAAGATAAAACTGAAGTAGTATTAAAAGTTTCAACACAAGTAGCACATTACTTTAAGCGCAGAAACATACTGCCAAATCAAAACATAGATAAAGAACTAGAAACAGGTGAATTAATCGTTTCTAGTAAGGTCGCTTACAACCTGCAAATTATTCCACTCATCAAATATTGGATGCCTCATCTACAGGTGATAAGGCCTGAAGAAATACATCAGCAGGTGATGGTGGATGTAACGGCTTATGGGGCGCAGGGTTGACGGTATTAATAACAATGGCTTGATGATTACAATAGCTTTAACGGTTGAAATAGCTTTACCCAACAACACACTGTAACCGTCATCTTCGAAGTGTCTGATCGAAGATCCATTGCGTTTTATAGGTAAGACCTATTGGCTAATAACATCAAATAAAGCAAACAATTAAAAATAAGAACCAACGAATTAAAACAAAGATAAATAAAAGGAAAACAGATGGCTTTTAATGTTTTAGATATGGTAAAAAATACGGTTAGTGATATTGAAACCGAGTCAGCACAGCAAGCTGAAATTGAAGCTCAAGCAAAGCGAAAGCTTGAAACCTACATTAACCACCCTTTTAAAGAAGCCTCTTTAGAAGAAAAAATACTATATTTACAGTCGCTCGCGTTAGTAATGAATGCCGACCAAGTAATAGACGATAACGAAAAACAGTACCTAACCATTCTTATTAACTCGTTCGACCTTGAAAGCGAGCTACTTGAAAGCATTGTGGAATTTGCCACAGCTCCTGACGAAGATAGCGTAAAAGCCTTTTTTGCCACCTTTGCCAAGCGCGACATTTTACCCGTGTTTTTATTCGACGCCCTAAGCATGATACACCGCGATGGCGCGCTTGATGATGCCGAAGCAGCAATAGTGGCTATTTTTTGCAAACAACTACAAATAGACGAAGCCCTACAGCAAAAAGTAAATACCTTGTTTGACGCTATCGCTCAACAAAACTGGCAACAAGCGGCAAAATCACTGTTTCATAAGGTATTACCTGCCAGCAGTTTTGAACATGTATTTGCCTTTCATCAGCAAAACTTAACCGAATTACTCGCCTTAGAAGGCACGGTAACCATTGGTGATGCCTCTTTTAACATGCTGCCCATTCCTGCGGGCACCTTTATGATGGGCAACAGCGGTGATAACGATAATGAAAACCAAACCGAAAAACCTTATCACCAAGTTGCCATAAAAGCCTTTAGCATGATGGAAACGCTTGTTACTTGGCAATTATGGAAAGAGCGTTTAAAAGAAACAGGGGTTCCATACGAACCGTATGCTGATTTTGGTACAGGAGAGCAGCCGTTAATCAGAATGAGCTGGGACGATATCACCGAAGATTTCATTCCGTGGTTAAATAGAAAAACAGGCAAAACTTTTCGATTAGCCACTGAAGCTGAATGGGAATACGCTTGCCGTGCGGGTACTAGCACGGAATATTCTTTTGGCGATAACATTGAAAACACACAAGCTAATTATGCTCGTAAATTGGGAAAAACATCCACCGTAAAAAGTTACCCTGCCAACAACTGGGGGTTATACGACATGCACGGTAACCTGTTGGAATGGGTGCAAGACCTTTATGTAGATAACTACAATAGCGCTCCTAGCGATGGTAGCGCAGTCACCGAAGGGGGCGCGATCCGTGTGCTTCGCGGTGGTTCCTGGTTCTCTAATGCGGGCGATTTGCGTTCGGCTAGGCGCAACTACTTTTCATCGTCTAATCGCAACTACTTTTCATCGTCTAATCGCAACAACGATTGTGGGTTCCGTTTGGTCCATGATATTTAACCCTTTGAACTTTAGCCCTTTGTGGAGCGTAGCGACTTCTCCCCTCATCAGGAGGGGCTGGGGGAGGTTGTCTATATTTTTTAGTGTTTGCAATACGCTTATTAAAGCGTTGTAGGTTGGGCTTTAGCCCATCAAGTTAAAGTTAAAACCCCAGCAAGCGATAACAAACATTCAGCAAAACTAAACAATAAAACCAGAACAATAAAACCAAACAATAAAAACAACAACGGAACAACAATGAAAAAATTAGGTTTAGTCTTCTCAGGTGGTGGTGGTAAAGGTGCGTATGAAATTGGTGTATGGAAAGCACTAAAACAATATGGTGTTGACGATAACGTAAAAGCGGTTGCTGGCACCTCGGTAGGCGGTTTAAACGGCGCTTTATTTGTAGCCGATGACTTTCAAGCCGCTGAACAATTGTGGCTCGACATTGCCCCCAGTAAAGTGCTTACCCTAAAACAAGAAGACATTGCTAAAGCCGTGGCTAACATTGCTTTAGCTTCTGCTTTTCCAGGCGTATTACCTAAAGCCTTGTTAACGCTTTCAACCTTGTTAGGTGGTAAAGGGGCTTTTTCACAAGAGGGTTTAGCCGCGTTAATTAAAGGCAGTAACGTCTGTAAAACCATAACTGAACAACATTTACCGTTTTACCTTTGTGCGTTAACCGCTAAAAATGGTGAACTTGTTTACCCTTGCCTTAATGCATTACCTTCAGAAGAAAAACTAAATTGGTTATTAGCCACGTCGGCCATTCCTGCTATTTTTCCGAGTATTGAAATTAACCAAGTGAACTATGCCGATGGTGGAGTACTACCTGCGCCTTATAGTGACAACACCCCCTACAAACCACTAATAGAACAACATAACTGCACCCATATTATTAATATCCATTTAGATCCCAAGGCAGATACCCAACTTGCCAAGCAACAATACCCACAAGTAAATTTTTGGCATATTGTGCCAACTCAGGCGTTTGACGGCTTAATTGACTCGTTAAACTTTACCAAAGAAAACGCCCAAAAATTAATTGAATTAGGTTATGCAGACACCACCAGAATTTTAGAACAATTTAAAGCATTTCAAGACGACGAAAACCGTTACCTTGATGCAGTATTTGCCTTTGGCGCGTCGCACGAGCAATTTGTTGATCAAATACAGGTCAATAAAATGTTACGAGGAGAGGCGTGTAATGACGGTATAGCAACGGACAACGCCTTAACACATACTAAAGAAAACACTGAAATAACACCAGTAATGCCTATCGAGCAAGTGCTAGCCGAACTCGGTAAACAAATACAACAGCAAGAGCGAGATTTAATCGACAGTAATCTCGACGACATGATTAAAGAAATGGCCGATAATTCAGACGAGTTACTCGACCAAGCTTTCACCAGTATCACCACGTTAGCATCAACCGAAGGGCGTATAAATAGCCAAATAGAACAAGGGCATATTAGCCGTTTTGTTGGTGGTATAACGGGTAGTAATGCCAAAATTCAAGCCAGCGTAAACTGGGATTTAAACCGTGCCATTTATGCTAATCAGCAACTTATTCAAAAGCTAAACCACAAACAAATGCTCACCATGGAAGCTATGGTGACATTGTCGAACAAAACCAACTATTTAATGACCCACGTAAACGTACTTTACGGCAGTGTTAAAAAACTCGAACAAAATTTTCAACACAGTTTGCAATTAATGAAACACGGCATAACGTCGTTAGCACAAAGTTGTTACCAGCAGTTTAGCCAAATAGACAGTCGATTACACAACCTTGAACGTGCCCACTTAGTTGACGATTGGTATCATCAAGCAAAAAGCCAAAAAGTAGCGGTGCAACTTGCTAACAAAAACGATAACAGCGATTTGTTAATGCAAATAACTACCCAGTTTTATAACCAAATGGGCAGAGCATGGACAAGTAACGAGCTAACACGTTATGTTAATGTGCTTGATGAATTAAACCTAGCGGCTACACCTATCGCAATAACATCACTGCTTGCCCCTAGCAGTAGTGCTTTGTTTTATCAAACCATTGATTGCCAACATGTATTACCGGTATTACCAAGCAAACAAAAGGCTTATCCCTTACTTACCGCATTACAAGTTGTGGTAGATTACCAGAAAAATAGCGGTACTAATGTCGTCACAGCCATTGAAAAAGTAAACCAAACAATTAACGCTTATGGCTTAGCCTTTGATTTGAGCTTAGAGGAAACAGTAGGGCAAAAAGTTCAGCAAACTAGAACAGGGCTTGAATTGGGTTTAGAGCTTTTACATAGCCTACGTTGTAATGACAAACGTAAACCGATCCAAGTAACCAGCACGTGTGAAGCCAAGGCACTTGAATCAACACATCATGGTATTCAAGACGATTATTTAACCTGTTTAACTCAGCTAAATACCTTAAACGAAACCTATTTAAATAACAAAAACATTCAACAAGACATAACTTACCTCACTAAAAAAATAAGTGAATTTAAAGTGGTTATGCCCATTATTGGTAAGTTTTCATCAGGCAAAAGCACCTTGCTTAATGGTTATTTAGGCAAAAATTCAATGGGTGAATCTTACCTGAAAGATGACGTAACACCTGAAACTTCAATTGCCACAGAGATTTGTTATGCCGAGCAAGAGCATGTGGTATGTCATTACCAAGGTGATGAAGCTAGCCAACAACACCCTATAGCTCACCTACATAACCTACAAGTAACTGATACACTTAACTATGTTCAGGCTTTTATTAATGTTCCTAGTTTAAAAAATCGTCCGAATCTTGTATTAGTTGATATGCCGGGGTTTGATGCCAGCAACCAAGCACATCAAAAAGCGATTGCCCGTTATTTAGCAAAAGGTGATGTATTTATTGCCTTGTTTGCCGCCAATATGACCTTTGACGCAACGGTTATCAATTACCTACAAGAAATAAGCACGACCTACAATAAACAGATCATAAGCTTATTGTCTAAATCAGGCCGAATGGCAAGAGCAGAATTGCTAGGCGTTAAACAAACGCTAGCCAATACCTTGTCAACAGCCTTGTCAGCCGCTTTGCCAACTGCATCACAGCAACCCGCAGGTGAACTGTCTATTGGGCAGGTGGAAAGTAAAGGCAAAAAATCAAACATTAATGACTTTTTACAAGCGGTTGATACCGCGGTTTGTCAGTTCGACCATTTACTTGAACACCGTTATAAAACCAGCCTGTTAAGCGTAACAAAACGCACCCATACCGCCTTGTTAACCCTTAAAGAAAACACACAATCTAACGAGGCCGAGCTTAATCAACAAATGACCGATGAAGCCGAAAGCTTTAAAAAATTAGAAAAAAACATACTCGCAAGCATAAACAAAACGCAGCATAACTTAGTTAGCATGGGTAAAGAGCAATTAGTAAGCCAAGCGCAAAATGTATTAAATGCTGCCATGCACAGCTTAACGACGGCCGCGAAGAATAATCAATTGTCAGCTAAAATTACCGAGCTATTAAGACCTACCTTGCAACAAGGCGTGAATGAAGTTATTAAACGTGAAATGGCACAACTTGAACAGCAGCTAGGTGATATTAGTCAGCAAGAGTTTTCACAAAACCCTATTGCTATTAATATTCCCGCTGAAGATAAAGAAGCCTTTTCAGTTAAATTTGCCGCCATAGGTGCAGGAATATCAGCACTATTTTTAGGGCCTATAGGTATTGCCATAACGGGGGCGCTCAGTGGTCTTTTTGGTAAAAAAGACAATACCGAACAGCGCGAACAACAAATAACGCAGCAAGTGCAAAACCAAGTAATACCGCAAGCGATTTCGCATGTAAGAGACTACCTAGACGGGCAGTTTAACGAGGTATTACAGCAAATAAAAACAGCTTTACTTAAAAACATTGAACAAGAAAAACAAAACCATCATCAACAGCTTAAAACACTACAAAAAACGCTACAGCAAAACCAAGCAGACTTTACCCAGCAACAACACGTTATTGGTAAAGCAATAGAAGCATGTTTGGCAATACAAAGTAGTATTAACACGAATGATTTTAGTGCCATTAGTGCCATTAGTGCGGTTAGCGGTGCCGTAAGCAAAGAAGAAAAAATAATAAACAGCTCTGAAGAGATTAATACCGATAGTAATACCAATAGTAATAAACAAA
Source organism: Alteromonadaceae bacterium (assembly GCA_015491935.1). Lineage (GTDB taxonomy): Bacteria > Pseudomonadota > Gammaproteobacteria > Enterobacterales > Alteromonadaceae. Next base: position 20,618 of record WGGB01000286.1, on the reverse strand, counting down.
AGGAAGTTTGCTAAATGTCATTAAAAAATGCGATGAAAAGAAAGTCATCAACGACTGAGACAAGCGTAACTAATAGCGGTACAAATAGTGCCACAAATAGCGAAAGCGACAAAGCGCCTACCAACAGTGGTGTAAATAAATACTTGCACCACCCCGAGCAAGGTTTAGCTTTGTTTGCTCAATTAATTGCTAACATCAGCAATAATTCATTAGCTGAAACGCAGGTAAGCCAAACCTTGGCCCAGATAAAGTACTTAATCGAACATGACTTTCTCGCGTTAGCCAAAACCGATGACAATACCCTAAGTGCATCAGCTTATGTACAGTTACAGCAATTGGCACAACAGCTAGGCGAGCTTGTTGCTTTTCCTCACCTAGAAAAATATTATACCATTGCAGTGGGGGGATCGTTTAGCGCAGGTAAGTCGCGATTTTTAAACTCAGTACTCGGTTGCCCGTCGTTATTACCCACAGATACCACGCCAACCACGTCAATACCTACCTATATTTCACAGGGTGAGGTAAATAATATTAATGCGCTAAACTTCTACCGTAAAAAAACGGCGATAGACGAAGAGGCGCTTAAAGCCATTTGTCATGCGTTTAACGATAAGTTTTCCGTAACCTTTAGTCACTTATTACAACTAATATCGGTAGAGCGTGAGAGCTTTAAATACCCCGACTTAGTCTTTTTAGACACCCCAGGTTATTCAAAAGCCGACAATGTAGGCACACAAAGTAGTGCCGCAGCAAACAATAACGAACAAGCCGTTAATGTTGAGCAAAACTCAGATGAAAACATTGCACGCGAGCATTTAACCCGCGCCGACTACTTAATATGGTTAGTTGATCAACAAAACGGTACTGTGCCTCAGCACGACATTGAATTTATTCAAGGGCTGGCACTAAGCCAACCGGTATTAGTGGTGATCAGTAAAGCCGATAAAAAAATACCATCAGAAATTGAAAAAATCATCAACGCCGCCAAAGTCAGTTTAGACCGTGCCGATATTGACTATTTAGACGTAATTGCTTATTCAGCCCGTAAAGACGAAGAATATTCAGCCACTAAAAAGGTATTAAGTAACTTGTTAAACCAAGTGAGCGAGGGAAAATCTGGCTCAACCGTTTTATGGCAACTTAATACCATTTTTAATAATTATATCAATAGCTATAAAACAAAATACCATGAACTGTCGTTAACCAATGGTACCTTAAAAGAACTCGCTTTTGACGAAAGCGTAAGCGACGACAAAAAAGTGCATTTAAATGATATTCGCCAAAAAACCAAAGGTGAATTAGAAGCATTAACCAAACAACAAAAAACAGCAACAAAAATCCATCAACAGCTTAGCGAAAAAATTGAAAACTTATGCTCGCAAGTAGGCGTTAAAACCACGCTAAAACCGTCTGCCGTAGCGCTAAAAAGTATGCGTAAAAAACACCATGGCGGGCAAAGTAAAACTAACAGCAATGGTCAGTTTTATAGTTTTAAAGCCTTAATTCAAGGAGACTCAACCCAGCTAGCAAGTATTGCCGACCTAACCACAATTAGCGGCACAATAGCTAAAACAGGCGCGGTAGGTGTGCATATAAACATTAACAAAACCTTCGACATTATTATTATGAAACAAAGAATAAAAGAGCAACTAGGGCAAGATATTGAATTAGCCAAAACCTTTAACGTAGGCCAACAAGTGAACGTGCAATTTGTAGATAAAAAAAATGCCACCATCACCATAGAGCTAGCAGGATAACCTACGCCCAAAGTGAACCGCGAGCCGTCAAAAGCGAGCCGTGAAAAGTGAACCGTGAACCGTCATTCCCGAGGTGTCTGATAGGGAATCCATTCACTTAAGCACAAAAAAACATTAGTGAAAACAGTAATAAAAACAAGAGTAAACACAACAACAACAACTCAAAAAAGGAAACACCATGGATTTTGATATTTTAGACATAATAGAAGACGCAACCAAAGAAGCAGATGCCTTTGAAAACCATCCCATGTGTAACATTGCCATGGAAGAACAATTATTATATCTCAATGGCTTAGCGCTAGTCATGAACGCTGACGGTCATATTGACGATACTGAAAAAGAATATATACGCATACTAATTAAATCCATCGGCTTAGATGAATCATCATTAGACGACATGGTAGCGTTTGCCAAAGCCCCCGACAAAGACACAGTACAAGCCTTTTTCCGCACCTTTCGCCGTAAACCTATTGCCCAACTGTTTTTATTCGATGCATTAATGATGACCCGTCGTGACGGTAAGGTTGAAGAGAAAGAAATCGCGGTAGTAAACAAAATTGCCGACCAGTTAGAAATACTAAAAGGCACACAACAAGATATTTTTGACTTGTTTTGTCATATCAAAAATCGCAACTGGCAAGAAAGTGCTTTGTACTTTAGTTCACATTTATTAAACCCTGAGCATTTTAAGCATTTGTTGGCTTATCATGAAATTGGGTTTGATGAGTTGATGGAAGAGACTAAGGGGATTAGAAAAATACGTTTGATTGAAGTATTAAAACCTAAATTGGTTGATAGTCTTGAATGGGGGGCTTTTGCTTGTGAAGGAACGTCTCAAAATGCCGACTACATTACCAAAAAACCGGTTACAATATCGTCTGCAATATCGTATGAGCTAGTTTTACCTTGGTTACAGCTTATGTTAGATAAAGGCGCTTTAAGGGTTTCAAAAGAAAGTGTTTATGTTATTGAAGATGATGAAGACGTTTTACTCTTTAACTTTGCCGAGTCCTTGTTTATATATGAGCAAGAAGCAAATGTTTTCTATTTAAAAACAACGGAATGTGCGCAAAAGAACGTTGGTGCGGGTTCACTATTAGATAACTTTTTATATTATACAGACTTAGATGACTTAGATGGTTTGATGATGTTAACAGGTGCGACAGGTGTTGCTTTGGCTTTACCTGATGGAAACCTACCAACTTGTGATGGTAAACAAGTATCAGTAATAACAAGTGGACATTCATTCGGGGATAATGGCCACCCTAATGCAGTATTGAAATTAGATACTAATAATGTTGATGTTAGGTATTGTTTGCACTGTAAAGGGGGGCATGGAAGTGTGTCTAAAGTTTGCAACGATGGTGATCGCCGAGTTACTTCTATTTCCATGAATGAAATGTTATCTGTTCATGGATTTTATTTAGTTAAGTAAGTTTTTAAGGTTAATTTATGATGATAAGAAGCTTAGAAGACTATGTAAAAATAGTTACTCAACTGGGGAAAAAAGGTGTGATATTTCGAGGTCATACTAGTGCGGGATTTAATTTAGTACCAGGTATTAGTCGCTTCAAAGATAAATCAGTAGACAGGGAATTTGATTTAAAGGAGAAGGAAGGGGCAATTTTAAATATTTTTGAAACAGAATACGTTCAATTTCAAGGTGGGGATAAATTATCTAATAAGTGGGAAATAATGGCTCTTGCTCAACATCATGGTTTGCCTACAAGGTTGCTTGATTGGAGCTTATCTCCATTGGTTGCTTTGTATTTTGCTGTTGAGTCTAATTCTGGGGATGATGCATGTGTATATTTTTTAGATGCACCGCAAGATATTTGGCTGTACGGTGAAAATATTACCAAGAAAAATCCCAATCCTTTAGACGTTGATAAAACGTCCATATACATGCCAACACATATCACCCCAAGGCTAAAAGCACAGCAAGGAGTTTTTACGATTCAAAAAAATATAGAGGAAGAATTCAAATTTGAGGGGTTAAAAAAACATATAATAAATAAAGATAGTGTGAATGAAATTAAGTGGCAACTATTACTTATGGGGGTTACTAAAAAGACTGTATTTCCTGATTTAGACGGTCTTTGTGCTGATCTAAAGTTTCTTCATCTTGATGGTTTTTAATTAATTGAGGGTATCTAATTAGTGTTGCCAAAAACTCACCCAATTAAATTAGTATTAGCAATATTTTTATAATACCAATTTATTTAATCAAGTCATAATAAACTGAAGGCACTCATGAAAAACACACAAGAATCAGATCAAATAACCACCCAATGCCAAACACTTACCCAGTTAAGTGAGCATTACCAAAATTTTACTTCAGCTATCAACACCAACTTGCTAGCAGAATTAAAAACATTAAGCAGCAGCTTTGCCAGAGACGCTGAGCATGCGCAAAATGACAACCGTTTATTACGCATCGGCATTATTGGGCAAATTAAACGCGGTAAATCGTCTTTTTTAAATAGCTTATTGTTCAACGGTAAAAGTGTATTACCAAAAGCGGCAACGCCGATGACGGCGGCGTTAACTAAAATTAGCTATGCACAAACACCAAAAGCATTGATTGAGTTTTACAGTAAAAACGAGTGGCAAAATGTAGTTTCTGTGGCAGTTAAAGTATTAACCGCACAAGCGCGATACTTGCAAGCATTACAAACGTTTGAATCGAGTCAGTATGATAAAAATGCTTCTCTTGCTATGGGGGCTATACGCCCAATAGAACCAACGGTAAGTGATGAAGAAACCGCTTGTGTAGAACTCGCTAGCATGATGAAAAAGTCAGCTATCAAGCTTGATGATTATTTAGGTAAAACCATCAGCCTAGACAAGGTAACCAGTCACGATGATTTAGTGGATGAACTCAATAATTATGTAGGGGCGAACGGTCAGTTTACCCCTATTGTTAAAAGCACTGAGTTACAACTTAATATAGACAGCTTAAAAAATATTGAGGTGGTTGATACCCCAGGTATGAACGACCCGATAATTTCACGTGGCCGTAAAACCCAAGAATTTATTGGTCAGTGTGATGTTATTTTCTTTTTAAGTAATACCTGTGCCTTTTTGGATATGCACGACATGGGTTTATTAGCCCAAAATATCCCCAATAAAGGCATTGAAGACATTATATTAATCGGTTCACGATTTGATGATGTATTACTCGATGTTTGTGATGATTATGCAGGCATGGGTGAATTATTAGAAAGTGTAACCGACAAGCTTTCTGCTGAAGCAGAAAAAAACGTCGGCAATGTATGTAAGCAATACGCAAGCAGCCACACGGAAAATAGCGATGAAAGTGGTAATGAAAACGGTATTATGCAAGCGTTACAAAATGCGTTACCGCCACTGTTTGTTTCTTCTATGTGTTACGACCTTGCTAATAAAGTAAATAAAAATAGCGGATCGCTAGACGAGCAAGAGCAGTTAGTACTCGATAATTTAAATGGCATGTATAACGACTTTACCTTCACCGATGAAGACTTATCCGTGGTGGCTAACTTTGATGCAGTAAATGAAGAATTAACAACAGTACGTGCCAAAAAAGACACTATTTTAGCAAACCGATTTAATAATTTATTGGCAGGTTCAAAAAACGAAATTAAACAAAAACTAAAACAAATTGCCGAAGATGTTAGCCATAAACGTAAAGTATTGCTTGAAGGCGATGTTGAAGCGTTAGCAAAAAAACAAAAGGCTATTGTTAAACGTATTGAGTCAGGTAAAGCTAAGGTCGCCAATATATTTGAAAAATACAGTATTAAAGCTGAAAAAACCTTAGTCGCCGCTAAACACGACATTCAACAAGATGCCCTGCAAGCTAAACAAGTAGACTCGCAATCGGGTTCTAGGCAAGAAAGTGAGCGTGTATGTACTGGAACAGAAAGGCATGGTTTTTTATGGTTGCAAGAACGAAATACCTATGAAACGAGAAGTTACACTGTTAGCTATACCTACGCAAACGTGCAAGACTCTGTTGCTAAATTAGAAGAGTTTGTTGTCAGCACTTCAAAACAATTATTTGAAACCAGTACCCAAGCGATAAGTTTAGAAATGTTTAAAAAAGACATTAAAAACTCAGTTAAAGACATGTTTGATTTTTCAGATAACGATTTTGATCCCGACATGATTTTAATGCCGCTAGGAAATGCGGTTGATCGCATTACTATTTCACCAATTAACCTTGATTTAGACCATCACATTGCCACCATACGCGAGCAGTTTAATAGCAGTACGGTTGAAGGGGATGCCATAACACAATTACGCAATGAACAATCGCGAGTAGTGGCACTATTATTAACCGACATAGCTAACGAACTAGCACGTTGCACAACCACGATTGTAGATAAACTTGCTGAAGAGGAGCTAAAATTTGTGCCGAGTTTAACCAAAGATCTTGTTGCCTCGGTTGAGCAATTAAAGCAAGATTTAGCACAAAAAGATCTGGCGTTAGCGAATTACGATAAAATAATAGCCTTAGTTGAACGTGACATAGCCAGCTTATAGAATAACGCTTTATTATAATTTACCAAGGAAGCCTATGAACCACCAAAGCCTAAAAACAAAACAAAGAAACCTGAGAGAAAATTTCTCTGATAACTTAGGCTTGCGCGTTCATAGAGCCTTAAGTTGGCTTGATAAAGCAGAGCAGTGTGTAGATGATCTTGACGGGCAATTTATATTTTTATGGATTGCCTTTAATGCTGCCTATGCTAATGAAATAGATGATAACAAGCGTTTCTCAGAACAAAAAACCTTTAAAAACTTTATTAAACGGTTGTGTGAATTAGATAAAGATAATAATTTAACCAATTTAGTTTGGCATGAATTTACAGGTAGTATCAGGGTGTTATTAGCCAATAAATATGTTTTTAAGCCTTTTTGGGATTATCAAAACAAAAAAGTAACAGAAGAACAATGGCTGCAAAGCTTTAAAAATGCCAATGCGCGAGCTCACAAGGCATTAGGAAGTAAAAATACTAAAGCTGTGTTGGCGGAAATATTTGCTCGTTTATATATGTTGAGAAATCAATTATTACATGGAGGCTCTACTTATAATAGCAGCACAAATCGCGAACAAATGCGTGACGCGGTAGCGTTTTTATCTAAATTTGTACCCATTATTATTAATACTATGTTAGACAATGGTAAGGAAGTATGGGGCGATGCATGTTTTCCTGTTGTGGTTTAATTATTTATAAAAATAATACTACATGAATAGAATATTTTTACACTGCATGTCACAACCCGTCACCCTTACTCGTTATATTGAATTATAAATTTAATATAACGAGATGAATTATGGATAGTATCCCTAAACCAAACGCATACAAAGAAATCACCAAGGTAGTACAGGAAGTAAAATTAAGTGCCATTGTTAAAGACATTCGTTCAATGGATGATAATGAGCTTGATAAATTAGGTGAAAGTTTTAGTCAGTTGTTCTGCGGTATTGCTGATGATTGCATTAATGCTTTTGATGAGATCAAAACTGATATAAAAAATGAGTTAGTAAAACACTCATTTTGGCATTAATTTAATTACTTTGAGCAAAACAAGAGGGCATGGTTGATGATAAAACCACAACCTTATAAAATAACCTGTAAAAGCTGTGATTGGTCAAAATTATTTGCCCCTCAGTCTGATGTAATTATGCCAGGCGATCGTCCAAAAAAATGCCCTAAATGTGGCTCGGAACAGCTTAACTACAAACAACAAAATACTGTAACCTCATTATTAACTAGGTTAATGAATTGTAGGTAAAGTTGCCGTGTTTAATGTGTAATGTACTAATAGCTAAAATTTTGTAGAACATCATGTGATGTTGCGGGCTTATTTAGTGCAGATGTTCACACTAATAGAAATGTATTCATTAGTGTGATTTTTTTAAATGAGTAACACTCATACAGTCAACTAATAATCATATCATCATAATACGGGAAATTATGACATCACATTACCTGATGTTATAGCAGCTCCTAAAATTTATTTTTCGCAACGCTGTTATTTTCAGGTATTAGTTCAGTTTTATTCTGCATTAACTCAAAGCTTGGTTGCTAATTCAGATGTAAGCTATTGATCTCAAATGACTGGTACTGCTACTATTTTAAAAACAACAGAGTAATGATTTACGCGTAAGTTATTGTATATACGTTGTTTACGCCGTTTAGGTAAGCATTCTTGAGGGGCTGGTGACTTAGGTCGTGGGGGTTCAAGTCCCCCCATCCGCACCACTTAATTTAGACATAAATATGATAAAACCGAAATGACTTTTGAAATAAAGTATTTCGGTTTTTTTTGTGTCTGATAAGTCAGGGCAGTAGAACAAATTTATTGTATTTACTATTGCTATAATCGTATAGCATATAAATATGAGGATATTTAACACTAAGTAGTATTGAAATTAATAATTAATAGCTAGAGTACAAAGATGAAGTACATGGACAAAAAGCAAAAAATTACCAATATTAAGCCAATCCAATTAATGTGTAAAATTATAGTCTTATTCACGCTTTTCTTATCGTCTGCTTGTTCTGCGGTAGAGCATCATATAAGCGAGCCAGTACAAAATTTTTGTTCTTCAGTTGAAAGTAAGCCTGTCATCCCCTTAAGTAAATACTTATCTCCTTTTAAAAATAAAATGGAAAACAGCACTGGAGTGTACGTATTAGAGCAAGGTAGCGAAGCTATGTTGTCTAGAGCTTGGTTAAGTGAACAGGCACAGAAAACTATTGATGTTCAGTATTTTATTTTTTCATCAGACAATATTGGTTTAATAGCTATTGATTATCTTGTAAAAGCTGCGGAGCGAGGTGTAAAAGTTAGATTGTTAGTTGACGATATAATGGTAGATGCTAACAGTGATGAATTATTAAAATTAGCCGCACATGAGAACTTATCAATAAAAATATATAACCCCATGGTTAATATAGGTAAGAATATCGTCAATAAAGTCGTTAATTTACTCACCGATTTTCACGGTTTAAATCAACGTATGCATAATAAAACATTTACTGTCGATGGTAAGGTTTCAATAACGGGTGGACGAAATATTGCAGATGAATATTTTGGCTATGATCATCAGTTTAATTTTAGAGATAGAGATGTTTTATTACTTGGCGGTGTGACTAAAGATATTCACGCCTCATTTGAACAGTTTTGGCAGAGTAAATTAAGTGTCTCTGTTGAGGAGCTGGTAAAAAGTAAACATAACCCCAATACCAACTTTAATGCATTACATCAATATGCCTGCAACCCAAATAATTTTTTGCCTAAAGTAAGAAATAAAATAAAGGATCTTCCTGCCGTTTTTTCACAAATAGAGCAAGTTGGTGAACTACAATGGGTAAATAAAGTTGAATATGTTTCAGATTTACCCGGAAAAAATGATAGAAGTGAATTTTTAGGTGGTAGCGGCTTGTCTACACAGCGACTTATTTTATTAATAAAAAAAGCCCAGAAATCAGTGGTAATTCAAACGCCTTATTTAATTACCACCGACATAAGTAGAAGCATTTTTAAAACATTGGTTGATAAAGGTGTTGATGTTAAAATATTAACGAATAGCTTAGCTTCAAATGATAACTTAGAAGCGTTTAGTGGTTATCAACGAGACAGAAAGGCATTATTAAAAACAGGGGTTAAAATTTATGAATTTAAACCCGATGCACAGATAAGACAAAAAATAATGTCTGATGTTATGCAAGGGCAATTACAAAAAATGCCAATATTCGGTTTGCACGCCAAATCAATGGTTATAGATGATAGCATAACCGTGATAGGTACTTTTAATCTTGATCCTCGTAGTGCAAATTTAAATACCGAAAGTATTACTATTATTCCCTCAAAAGAAATATCTCAGCGTGTTAAAGCGGGTATGTTAGAAGAAATGCAACCTGAAAATGCTTGGGAAACTACCCTTAAATGGAATCCAGATGGTGAAGAAAGTCTGTTAAAACAGCTGAAAGTTAAATTAAGACGAGTGGTGCCTAAAAGTATTCTTTGAGTATATTATGTTAATATTTAAAGCACATAACTCCTTGCTTGTATGCTTTTAGTTTATATGCTCTAATTTTATCCAATTTCACAAGTAGAAATTAGCACTTAATTTGTGGGCTTGATCGTTAATTATTGAACACGTATTACTACTTTTTTATAACGGTATTAGAACCATATTTTCAGCATTATTAACAGGAACCATTATGACTTTGATCTCTAACATTGCCAAAGCTGCCGCCAAAGCAGCTAAAACCTTAGCAATACTTGATACTGAAACTAAAAATGCAGTGTTACTTGCCATGGCACAAGGTTTACGTGCGCATAATGCGACGATATTAGAGGGCAACGAAAAAGATTTAATCCATGCTAAAGCGATGGGCTTGTCTGAGGCGATGATCGATAGGTTAACCCTTAACAGCGAACGCATTGATGCAATGGCAAGTGGTATTGAAACTCTAGTTGAACTTGATGATCCTGTTGGCAAAATTCGTGATTTTGGTGAACGACCTAACGGCATAAAAATTCGTAAAATGCGTGTGCCGCTTGGTGTAGTGTGTATGATTTATGAAGCGCGTCCTAATGTTACCGCTGATGCTGGCGCATTGTGTTTTAAGTCGGGTAATGCCGTAATATTACGCGGTGGTAAAGAAGCGCTGCATAGTAGTATGGCTATTGCTGAGGTAATGCATAAGGTATTAGAGCAATTTAACTTACCCAAAACATTGATCAGCGTTGTACCCGATCCCGATAGAGCTTTATTAATGGAATTAATGCAGCAACGCGGTTTAATTGACTTAATTATTCCTCGTGGTGGAGAAGGACTAATTAATTTTGTCACTGACAATAGTAAAATTCCTGTTATTCAACATTTTAAAGGTGTATGTCACTTATATGTTGATAAAGATGCCGATTTTGATAAAGCGCTTAACTTACTCCTTAACGGTAAAACCCAGCGCACAGGTGTGTGTAATGCGTTAGAAGGTTTATTGGTTGATAGCGCTATTAGCGATAAATTTTTACCAAGGGTGGCTAAATTATTAGCCGAAAAAGGCGTTAAGATTAATGCTTGTAAAAATGCTGCTCCATATTTTGAAAATGTCACTGTATTAAATGATGATGATTTTGGTGAAGAATATCTGTGTTTAGAAATTGCTATTCGTGTGGTTGATGGTATTCAAGGGGCTGTTAAGCATATTGAACAATTTGGTAGCCATCATACTGAAGTCATTTGCACTGAAAATGAAAAAACAGCGATGAAATTTCAACAAGTCGTTGATGCTTCAGTGGTGATGGTTAATGCTTCTTCGCGTTTTTCTGATGGTTGTGAGCTTGGCTTAGGTGCTGAAATAGGTATTGCGACGTCTAAATTACACGCTTATGGACCTATGGGATTAGAGTCGTTAACCACCGAGAAATTTTTGGTTAACGGAGCAGGGCAAGTGCGTACTTAAAAGGCAGTCCCCGTTAATTGTTAGGCTGATGCTATTGTTTTTAGTGTGCTGTTGAATTTATTTCAGTATTTTTTCTTACAAACTTTATTTACCGTAGCATTTATTTTTAGCGCTTTATTTTAATCCCTTATGCTATCATGGCTTGTTTTTTTAATTTAATAAGCCATTAACTTATCTATGTTTCAATATTTATTTCAATCTGTTAGTTTTTTTATTGGTTTACGCTATAGTCGTAGTCGCAGTAGTACGGGCTTTATTTCATTTATTACCTTTTTTTCTATTGCAGGCATTTTTTTGGGTGTTGCTTCATTAATTATTGTTGTGTCAGTAATGAATGGTTTTGAAAATGAATTAAAAACTCGTATATTAGGGATTGTACCGCATATTGTTATTGACGCGAAACAAGCTGAATTTCCTCATTGGCAAGCAGAACGCCAACGTTTATTAAAACTTAATCATGTAAAACAAGTCAGTCCATTGCTCTCTAATGAGGCGCTTATTCAATCTTCAACTTCTCTGCAAGGTGTTATGCTACAAGGTATTATTCCAAAGTACGAGCAACAAAATATTTTAAATAATCACATGGTTGCTGGTTCGCTAGACTCATTAGAGCAAACAGGTTACAACGTTATTTTAGGTACCTCTTTAGCGCGAGAACTCGACGTCACTTACGGTGACAAGGTGCGTTTGGTTTTACCTAATCAAACACTCTTTACGCCAATGGGGCGCATTCCCATGCAACGTACATTTACGGTGAGTGGTTTGTTTAATATGGGATCACAAGTAGACGATAGCGTTATTTATATTAGTGCCAGTAAAGGTGCAAAGTTACTGCGCAAAAAGGGTGGTGGTATTACGCAGCTTCGCTTGTATTTAGATGATGCTTTCAATGCTAAAAAGGTTGCGGCTAAATTAAATTTAAATACTCAGCATTATCAGGTAACTACATGGAATAATAGCCAAGGAGCATTATTTTCAGCGGTAAAAATGGAAAAAAACATGATGTGGCTAATGCTCAGTTTAATTATTGCGGTTGCAGCCTTTAATATTGTGTCAGCTTTGGTAATGGTGGTTATTGAAAAACAAGGTGAAATTGCTATATTGCAAACCTTAGGGCTATCACAAGCTGGGGTTGTTAAAATTTTTATCACGCAAGGCATGATCAATGGTTTATGGGGCGTTATGCTTGGTGCTATTGCGGGTGTTTTACTTTCCTTAAATTTAAATACTCTGTTAAGTTTTTTAGGTGTAAATGTTTTTGGTGCAGGTTATGCGACTCAAACTTTACCAGTACAAATAAAAAGTCATCAAATAATGATTATTGTATTATCAGCATTAACCATGAGTTTTATTTCTACACTTTATCCTGCTTTTCGTGCTTCAAAAACTCAACCTGCGGAGGTTTTACGTAATGAGTAATGTTTTGTTATGTCATCAATTGAGTAAGGTTTATCAGCAAGGCGAAGTTAAAACAGTTGTTTTATCTGATCTTAATTTAACCGTTGAACAAGGTGAAATAGTCGCTATTGTTGGTAGTTCGGGTTGTGGTAAAAGTACCTTTTTACATTTAGCGGGTGCGCTTGATAAGCCAAGTTCAGGTGAAGTGATGATTAACGGCGTTGATATTCATCAATTGTCGGATAAAAAACGGGCTCAATTTCGCAATCAACATATCGGTTTTATTTATCAATTTCATCATTTAATGATGGAATTTAGCGCGGAAGAAAATGTAGCGATGCCATTATTAATTCGTGGCGATAAACCTAAAGAGGCTTTAACACAAGCACAAGCCATGTTAACGCAAGTGGGCCTTTCAGAACGTTTAAAATATCGACCTTCAGCATTATCTGGCGGTGAGCGGCAGCGGGTTGCTATTGCGCGTGCGTTAGTAACTAAACCATCATTAGTATTAGCAGATGAACCAACAGGTAATTTAGACTTTGACAGTGCTGAGCAAATTTATCAATTACTGCGAGAATTAAATAGGAGTATTAAAACAAGTTTTGTTATCGTAACCCACGATCTTATTTTAGCCGCTCGTTTAGATCGACAATTGAAAATAGAACATGGTCAATTAACACCATTAAAAAATACTCTAAAAGAGAGTATTAACGCTAATGTTTAATAGTTTAAGTCTTTTTATTGGTTGGCGTTATGTGCGTAGCCGTCAACAACACGGTTTTGCTAGCTTTATTTCGGCATCATCTACTATTGGTATTGCGCTCGGGGTGATGGTTTTAATCGTTGCTCTGTCAGCAATGAATGGTTTTGAGCGAGAATTGTCACAACGGTTATTATCAATAGTGCCTCACGCTGAAATTATTGCCGTTGATGAGCCCATAAATGATTGGCAAGCAGCTATTAAACAAGCACAACAAAATAGCTCAGTTGTTGCCGCCGCTCCCTTAATAAAAATGACAGGGTTGTTACAAAAAGGGAGTCAATTAAAATCGTTAGAAATTCGTGGTGTTGATCCCAAGTTAGAAACCAAAGTCTCAGGCATTGCTAACTATATAACTCAAGGCAGTTGGCAATCGCTATCTGAACCGGGCGGTATTGTTATTGGCGCAGGTGTAGCAAAAAAACTTAATTTGTCATTGGGAGACACATTACAATTGTTATTGCCTAAACAGCATCATAAAAATCAACGCCGTAATCAGTTTTCTGCGCCAATAAAGCGTAATGTTAAAGTTGTTGGTATTTTTAAATTTGGTGGTACTGTCGATGATAACTTAGCCTATATATCGTTAAAGCAAGCAGCACAATCAATTGATTTAGCTAAAGTAAAATTAAATAATGGTAAATCATCTTATCAGGTGCATGGTATTCGTATAAAAGTAAAAAATGCTTTTAATGCTCCCAAAATAGTTCGACAAGTTGCCAGTACTTTAAATTATTATGTTTATATTTATGACTGGACTTATACGCAAGGGCATTTATATAACGATATTCAATTAGTACGTATGGTGATGTTTATTGTCTTAGCTTTAGTCATTGCCGTGGCAAGTTTTAATATTGTGTCAACCTTAGTGATGACGGTAAATGAAAAAAAAGGGGATATTGCTATACTTATTACCATGGGAGCAAAAGCAAATACTATAATGCGAACTTTTATGATCCAAGGATTGTTTAATGGTATTTTAGGCTGTTTTATTGGGGCGACTTTAGGTGTCTTACTCGCAAAAAATTTAACCGCAATCGTTCATTTTTTAGAAACCCTATTACATAAACAATTTTTATCGGGTGACGTGTATTTTATTAATTTTATTCCTAGTCAATTAAACTCTCAAGACGTTATTATTACGGTGATAATTGCTTTGTTTTTAAGCTTGTGTGCAACGCTTTATCCTGCTTGGCAAGCTACAAAGATAGAGCCAGCCGAAGTTTTAGGGCAAGTTTAACTTATTTGACTTAGTTATTTTTTAAGGCGTTTTTCTTTACGTTTATTCCACTGTTTTATAACCGAATAACGCCATAACAATTGAATGCCAAAGTAGCCTAGAATAGCAAAAATAATCCCTAAAACGCCACAGCCTAATAAAAATGCAGGGCCTATTGTTTCAATACTGTTAGCTACCCATTCCCAACTTAATTGAAAATTAAACGCTTGTTCAGGAACGCCTAATACCCAAGTGCCGACCACATAGCAAAAGTAAAAAATAACGGGCATAGTTAATGGGTTGGTTAACCAAACTAAAGCAATGGATAGTGGTAAGTTAGAATGTACTATAATTGCCATACCAGCAGCTAAAACCATTTGAAATGGAACAGGAACAAAAGCAAAAAACAAACCTACAGCAAAAGCTTTAGCAATAGAGTGACGATTTAAATGCCATAAATGAGGGTTGTGTAATAAATCTCCAAATATTTGCAAGTGTTTATTGTTTTTTATGCTTTCATGATCTGGCATGAAGCGTTTAATCAGTTTTTTTGCCATAATTAATTGCTGTACTTCTGCTGTTATTTTAATAAAAAAGCTTGTTTAAAGTGAGTTTAAACGAATCTAAAAGGATTTTACCGCACAATGGATAAGTGGTTACTATTATTTTTTCTCGGCGCTATTTTGTCACTATTTTTACCTATAGTGCCAACGCTATTTTACATTGTACTGCTTTTATCCTTGGTTGTGGCATTAATTATACGTAAAAATTATGCCATAACGGGATTATTGCTTGGTTGTTGTTGGATTTTACTACAAGGTTACTTGTATCAAACAACATTAAGCCGTAATCATTTAGCTAAAAATGATTTACACCATCAATATCACATTATTGTTGGAGAGGTTGTTACGTTAGCAAAAGCGGCTACTCACCTTAATAAATTACCTGAAAAATCTAAGCAAGCTAATAGCCAACGCTTTAATTTAAAGGTAACTGAGTTTGATTATAAAAAATTAGCCTACCCATTTACGGTGCGCTTAAGTTGGAAAAACGCTAAATTTACCACGAAACAAGGTAATACTATACGAGTAAAGGTAAAATTAAAGCCCGCACATGGGTTGGCTAATATCGGCGCTTTTAATTACCAGTTATGGTTGCGTGCTAAAAATATAGTTGTCACAGGTTATGTCGCCAACAGTGATGACAATAAAAAGCTTAATAATGCACTTTCCTTTCGTCAGCAACAACTTGATAATATAACAAAAATACTGCCGCCACATTCATTGTCACCCTTACTTATTGCGTTAGCATTAGGTGAGCGTAGTACTATTTCATCCTCTCAATGGCAAGTGTTAACCGCCACAGGAACACAACATTTAATTGCTATTTCTGGTTTACATTTAGGTTTGGTGGCGGCAAGTGTTTTTATTATGATGTTATTGGTATTTAAGGTGTTGCCATTAGGCTATTTATTACCAATAGGCATAAAAAGTCGTTTAAACCAGTACAACCTAACTTATATTGCTATTGCGCTGAGTTTATTGGTCACTTTTATTTATGCAATGTTGGCGGGATTTGCTATTCCAACCATACGAGCATTGTTTATGCTTAATCTGTATTGGTTAGCACGGTTATTGGCTATAAATATTGCCCTTAAACGCTGGTTATTATTGGTGGTGTTTTTTGTGTTAATAACATCACCTATGAGTATTTTAAGTGCGAGTTTTTGGTTGTCTTTTTATGCTGTATTGGTTATTTTTTTATTATTATGGCGTGGTAATGAATTTTTATCTTCAAAAACGACTTTAGATCACAGCAATACATGGCGAAAAAAAATAGGTGTTAAAATAGCTGTTTTTATTAAAGGGTTGTTTATTTTACAGCTGGGATTATCAATATTTTTATTGCCTGTTACTGTGTTGTTTTATCAAAAAATATCATTAGTGGCTTTTGCTGCTAATATTGTCGCGGTGCCATGGATGAGCTTTACGGCTATTCCATTAAGCTTATTTGGTATGTTAGTCATGCCATTTAGTCATCATTTAGCGGTAATAGTATTTGATTTATGCTTACAATCATTACAAGTGTTATGGCTCTGGCTCAGTTTTTTAGCGCAACAGTCTTGGGCATTGCAGCCATTATCAATTTCACAAAGCTTAATTGTTGCTGTCGTTCTTTTTTTACTTGCTTTGGTGTTTTTTCTTGATTTATCTCGACGTTATTATTTTTATGCAATACCGATTGTTTTAGCATTATTACTCAATGTGCTACTTGTTGATGACACAAAATGGCAAGTTAATGTGCTTGATGTGGGACATGGTTTGGCTGTGGTCATTGAAAAAAATCATCGTGCTATTGTTTATGATACGGGCGCTCAATACCCGAGTGGTTTTAACATTAGCGACGCGGTAACGTTACCGTTTTTACAGCAACGAGGCATTAAAGTTATTGATATGGTTTTTATTAGCCATAACGATAATGATCATCTTGGCGGTTTAGATAAATTAGCCGCGCAAATTCCAATTAAAAAACTTATTTATAATAAGTCTTTTAATCACCCTAATGTTGTTACTAAAAGCATTTCACAACAAGCGTGTTTACAAGGGCAAACTTTAGTTTGGCAAGCGTTAACCATTGAGCAATTATGGCCACGAACAAAGTTGGCGGAGCACAATGATGATTCCTGTGTTATTCGTATTAGTGATGGTTTGCATAGTATTTTATTAACAGGGGATATTTCTAAAAAAGTTGAGAAAAAATTAGTTCAACAATCGTTAGCTAGCAATAACGATATGATTAAATCGAATGTGCTTATTGTGCCGCATCATGGCTCTAAAAGCTCTTCAAGTATGCAATTTTTACAAACAATACAACCGCAATATGCCATTTTTAGCAGCGGCTATTTGAATCGTTGGAAAATGCCAGTAAATAGTGTGTTATTAACTTATCGTAAGTTAGGTATTAAAACTTATACAACGGCTAATGATGGCATGATCGTCGTTAAAATGTCTGCTAATAAACTGGCTTTTAGTCGTTATCGTGCCGATCTCTTTCCTTATTGGTTTGCTAACTAGCTAGTAGGTAAGTAAAATACATTCATTATTTTGAAAGAGTGTAATTGAAATCAGTATATTGATATCAATATACTCTTTAGTTTTTCTATGTTTACTGAGAATTTAATGTCTAAAGTTATGTCATCATCCTTTACCTCTGAATCTGTATCGACTAGTGCATGGCAAACTTTTAAACGTTTATTGGCTTATGCTAGTCCTTATAAAATAGGTTTTTTTGCTGCAATTTTTGGAATGTTAGGTTACGCAGTAATAGATGTTTATTTCTTTTCTAAACTACCAGCGTTAATTGATGAAGGTTTATCGGGTAAAAATCCTAATTTTATGAAGTGGGCACCTATTTTTGTCATAGTAATGTTTATTGTTCGTGGCATTTTTCATTTTATTGGTAATTATTGCTTAGCGTGGGTAGGTAATCATGTTGTTGCTAATTTACGACAAAATTTATTTGAACATATTATGGCAATGCCTGTAGCTTTTCACGATAAAGAGTCAACGGGGGCGTTAATTTCTAAAGTAACTTTTGATACAGAACAAGTGTTACAAGCCACCAGTAAGTCTATTTTAACGCTTGTGCAACAAGGCGCTTTAGTTGTAGGATTAATTGGCATTATGTTTTACAACTCTTGGCAGCTATCATTAATATTTTTACTGGTTATTCCAGTAGTTGCGGGTATTGTTACTTATGTTTCAAAGCGCTTTCGTCGTGTGAGTAAAAGTATTCAAAATGCAATGGGAGAAGTTACGACAACAGCAGAGCAAATCTTTAATGCCCACAAAGTAGTGTTAACTTTTGGCGGGCAAAAACGTGAAAATAAACGTTTTGCTAAAATCAATAATCATAATCGACAACAACGAATGAAAATGGTGGCAACACAAGCGGCCAGCGTTCCAATAATTCAAATTATTGCTTCTTTTGCGCTTGCTTTTGTATTGTATGTTGCTAACACACCAGAAATGAAAGCAACTATTTCGCCCGGTGTTTTTGTGGGTATTATTACTTATATGACAATGTTGCTGCGTCCTTTAAAATTACTAACTAATGTAAATAGTGAATTTCAAAAAGGTATGGCGGCTTGCCATAGTGTTTTTTCGGTACTTGACCAAAAAACAGAGCAAGATACAGGCACTAAAACGGTAACACGTGTTAAAGGTAAAATTGATTTTAAAAACGTTTTATTTAGTTATCCGCAAAAATCTGATGAGGACCAAAAAGGTGAGTTAAGTAAACTAGCTATAACAAACCTTTCTTTTACAGCACAACCAGGTGAAACCGTTGCTTTTGTTGGACGTTCTGGTAGCGGTAAATCAACTATGACTTCATTATTACTACGTTTTTACAGTGCCACACAGGGGGGAGTTTGTATTGATGATGAAAACATAGAGCATTATAAATTAAAGGATTTACGCAAGCAGTTTGCTTATGTGTCGCAACACGTGGTGCTTTTTAATGACACTATTGCCAATAATATCGCTTATGGTAATCCTAATGCCAGTCAAGAAGCTATTATTGCTGCGGCTAAAAGTGCGCATATATTAGAATTTACTAACAACTTTCCGCAAGGCTTAGATACTAATGTTGGTGAAAATGGTAGTATGTTATCGGGTGGCCAACGCCAACGTATTGCTATTGCAAGAGCATTATTGTGTGATGCTCCTATCCTCATTTTAGATGAAGCAACCAGTGCTTTAGATACTGAATCAGAGCGTCATATTCAAGATGCATTACAAATATTACAAAAAAATCGTACAAGCATTGTGATAGCGCACCGTTTATCAACTATCGAAAATGCTGATAAAATTATTGTGCTTGAGCAAGGTAAGCTAGTAGAGCTGGGCGATCATCAAACCTTATTAGCGAAAGGTGGTGCTTATGCACAATTACATAGTTATCAATTTGGCCAATGAAACAAGCAAATAGGTCAATAAAATGCGCTTAATTGAGCAAATTTGGTTTAACCATCCTCCAGTGAATAAGTTTGTTTCTACAGCGATTACATTATTGCTGTTGCCATTAAGTTTTTTATTCTGGTTAATCAGTCTGTTACGCCGAAAAGCTTATAAGTTAGGCATATTTAGCCCGATAAAATTAGACGCAGCTGTCATTGTTGTCGGTAATATTAGTGTTGGTGGCAATGGTAAAACGCCCATGGTGTTGTGGTTAATAGAGCAATGCCAATTACTTGGCTTTAATGTAGGAGTTATCAGCCGTGGTTACGGTGGCAAAGCTGCACATTATCCTTTAGTGCTTGATAACGCCACCACAACAGCGCAAGCAGGCGATGAAGCCGTGATGATTTATCAGCGCACTGGTGTTGCTGTGGCGGTTGGTAGCGATCGTATTGCTAGCGGTAATGAATTAATTAAACAAGGCTGTGATATTATTATTAGTGATGATGGTTTGCAGCATTATCGTTTAGCGCGCGATATAGAATTAGTTATTATTGACGGCAAGCGAGCTTTTGGTAATGGCTTATTGATCCCAGCTGGTCCTTTGCGTGAAGGTTTATGGCGCTTAAATAGCGTTGATCAACTTATTATTAATGGGCAGCGTGAAAACAAAGCAATAACATCATTGCCCGCTTTGAATATGAGGCTAGCAACCGAGAGTATCGTTAACATGGTTACAGGTGAGCGCCTAACGCTAGATGATTTTTATCAGCAATATGCGAAGGTAAACGCCATTGCGGGTATAGGTTCACCACAACGATTTTTTGATACCTTGCTTAGTCATCGGTTCACCCTTAATCAGCAACAAGCGTTTGTTGATCATTATGCTTGTCAAGCAGAAGATTTTAACAATTTTTCTGCTACTATACCGTTATTAATGACAGAAAAAGATGCGGTAAAATGTCAATCGTTTGCTAAAGCCAATTGGTGGTATGTTCCCGTAGATGCCTCTTTTGATAGTGAACAAACAGACCCCTTATTAAGACAAAT
>WGGB01000285.1 GCA_015491935.1 Alteromonadaceae bacterium | reverse complement strand
GAAATGCCATTTTTGAGGTATTCATTTTACCTTTAATCATCACTGATTTGGCTTTAGAAAACGTTAAAAATCCTTCATGACCATGATAATGTCCCATGCCCGATGGGCCAATACCACCAAACGGCATATCGTCTTGTGCTACTTGGATAGCAGCATCGTTTATACACACACCGCCCGCATGAGTTTGTTGCAACACTTGCTGTTGCGTTTGTTCATTGTGGCTACATAAATATAATGCTAACGGACGGGGTCGTTCATTTATATAATTTATCGCTTCGGCTAATGATTTATAACTCACAATGGGTAATAGAGGCCCAAAAATTTCATCCTGCATTAATTTCATATCATCATTAACATGAGTAACTAAAGTTAATGGCATTTTACGCGGTTGCGTTGTTTGTTCAGCGTTAAATTCGCTTAAACTAATGGCACTTGCACCTTTATTTACAGCGTCGTCTAACCAAGTATGTAAGCGTTGAAATTGCTGCTCGTTAATAATACTGCTGTAATCATTATTATCTGCAAATTTTGGGTACATACGGTTAAATTGTTTTTTGCAGCTTGTGACTAATTCATCAATTTTATTTTCAGGACATAAAATATAATCAGGTGCAACACAAGTTTGCCCTGCGTTAAGAGTTTTCGCTAAAATAAAGCGTGATACAGCATCATCAATATCAATATCATCGGCAATAATAGTGGGCGATTTACCACCTAACTCTAAGGTAACAGGCGTTAAATTTTGTGCTGCCGCTGCCATCACCATTTTGCCCACACGCGTTGAGCCAGTAAAAAGTAAATGATCAAAAGGCTTTTGCGTAAAATGCGCAGCAACTTGGGGGCCGCCATCTATAACCACAACTTTATCTGCTGAAAATACACTCGTGATCATGTCATTAATCACCTTATTTGTTGTAGGCGTAAATTCTGACATTTTTATCATTGCTCTATTGCCCGCAGCTAGCGCTAACGTTAAGGGGCCAATAGATAAAAATAAGGGGTAATTCCATGGTGTTACTATACCAACCACACCTAAAGGCTGATACATAACATAAGCTTTTGCAGGTTGAAATAATATTCCAACATGTCGCTTAGAGGGTTTCATCCATTTTTTTAGCTTTTTACTCGCATAATTAATCCCCATAATAGTTGCTAATACATCACCTAATTTAGTGTCATCGCTACTACGGCAACCAAAATCTTCATTCATGGCTGTAATTATTTTATCTTGATAAGCCAATACCGCCTGCTTTAATAGTGCAAGATCTTGTTGACGTTCACTCAATTGAGGATAAGGATTTTTTTTATATGTAGCTTTTTGATTTTCAAAAACTTGATCTAATTTAGCGACTTGATCTTGATCATAAGCTGAAGAATATAAATTATCTGCCATTGAAATTTCCTAGGTGAAGAATTACTGCAATTTAGTTATGCTACATTAATACTCATAATATAGTTTACAGTTTACTTGTGCTAATAGCTAAGTTAGCAGAATTAAATATAAAAAACGAATTATTTAAAACAGATGTTTAAATTGTAAGGAAAGTTATGTCTTTAGAGCATTTAATGTCTTCTAATTTATTATCTATTGATATGGATGATGATTTAGAAAAAGCACGACAAATTTTTAATGAACATGGTATTCATCATTTGGTTGTTACAGAGAAGAAAAAATTAGTGGGCATACTTACCATTTCTGATCTTTACAAACATTTAAGCCCTAATATAGGTACACGCAAAGAAACCCCAGCAGATATTTTATTATTACATCAAAAAGCTCATCAAATAATGTCACGTAATTTAATTACGGCGACTCCTGACATGGGAATTTATGATGCCATTTTAAAGTTTCATGACCATAAAGTATCATGTTTACCCATTATTGATGATAATGGTAATGCTGTAGGAATTTTAACTTGGCGCGATATATTAGCCATTTTAGCGAGTCAACATAAGCAAAGGTTAAGAAAAAATCAGTCCATTGAATCAAACAAACATTAGAAAAGATTAAATTAGTTTATTCTAATTAAATATTTAGTTATACTTTTAACTATACTATAATTTTTATATTGCAAATTAATCTTGTATAACCTCATTACAGGTAACATTACCTAGGTAAACATAATTTTTAAAGGAAAAACAATGCGTGCACTCGTTAAGACCATTCAGGCCATATTAATAGTAGTAAGCTGCAATAGCTATGCAAGCCAAGCACAGATAAAAACATCACCTGCACAAAAAATCAATATTGACCAAAGTATTGTTTTAGATGCGCAAGTCGAGGCGACTAATCAAACTACATTGTCAGCACAAACTTCGGGACAAATTACAGAGATTTTTATTGATGCAGGTGACATTGTTGCCGCTGGCGATATTTTATTAAAATTAAAAGATGAAAACCAACAAGCTAATTACAAAAGTGCACAAGCAGCATTAAAAGCAGCAAAAGCTGAATTAAGTGATGCCAAAAGTAGCCTAATACGCATTAAAGACATTTTTGCAATAAAATTATCATCACAACAAGATTTAGATAATGCTAAAGCACGTTATAATATTGCTAAAGCAAATTATGACGGTGCAAAAGCACAATTAAACAGTGCTAAAGAACAATTAAGTTACACCGTAGTTAAAGCTCCTTATGCGGGCGTGGTGTTAGAACGACATATTAACTTAGGTGGAATTGTTGTCCCTGGAACGCCTTTATTTACGGGAACATCATTAAATCAATTACGCGTTATTACGCAAATACCACAAAGAGATATAGAACAAGTTCGCCACTTTGCTCAAGCAAAAATAATATTACCCAATAATAAAAAATTTATTCAACAAAAAGACGCTTTAACATTTTATGCTTACGCCTCTCCTAATAGCTCGACCTTTAAAGTACGTATTGCTTTGCCTAAAGATAATCATGACTTGTACCCTGGTATGTATTTAAAAGCTTATTTTAAAACAGGCGTTCGTAGTGCTTTAGTTATCCCTAGTACCGCTTTAATTAAACGTTCAGAATTGCGTGCTGTTTATGTACAAGACAAAAAAAATAACATTCATTTACGCCAAGTAAGTGAAGGTGGACTTATCGATGGTGATTTTGTAGAAATATTAGCGGGTTTGTCTGCTGGTGAAACAATAATCACAAATCCTTATTCTGTTATAACTATGTTGATTTCAGCTAACAATAAAACTAATATAGAGGTTAAATAGTGAGCCACTCAACTAAATCATCCAATACTTCACCCAAGCAGAGTAATGCGCCATTAGGCATTTCTGGACGTATTGCAAAAACTTTTTTTACTGCTGAAATAACTCCGTTATTAGCATTAATTTTAGTATTAATGGGTATTTTTGCCATTATTGTTACCCCAAAAGAAGAAGATCCACAAATAGATGTTACCTTTGCCAATGTATTTATTGCCTATCCTGGGGCATCAGCGCAAGAAGTCGAATCTTTAGTAACATCACCTGCTGAAAGTGTATTATCTGAAATCAAAGGTATTGATCATTTATACTCTGCCTCGATGCCTGGTATGGCAATATTATCCGTGCAATTTAAAGTTGGTGAACCACGTACCAAAGCGTTAGTGCGTTTATACAATAAACTTTATTCGCATCAAGATTGGCTACCTAAAAATATTGGTGTTATGCAGCCTATTGTAAAACCTAAAGGTATTGATGACGTACCGATTATGGCATTAACGTTAAGTGGTAAAAATTCCTTAGTCGATCGTACTGATTTGGCCAAAGTTGCTCATTCGATTGAAAACGAATTAAAACGTATTAAAGGGACTAATGAAGTTTATACCATTGGTGCACCAGATGATGAGGTAAAAGTAGAATTATCACCAGAAAAAATGGCGGCATTAAATATTAGCTTTAACGATTTACGTAATGCATTAAATGCGACTAATGTTACCACCAATACAGCAAGCACTGTTGCAGGTGATCGCCAAGTATTGATACAAGCAGGTGCTTATATTTCAAGCGTAAATGAATTAAAAAACTTGGTCGTTGGTATGAATAACAATGCGCCAGTATTTTTAGCTGATGTGGCAACAATAAAACGTACTGGTGGTACACCTAAAAATATTGTACAGATCTATCACGGACATAGTAAAAGTAATACCAATATCAAAGGAGTTGCAACTCCACATAATCAACTTAGCATAGCAGAGCCCGCTGTAACCTTAGCTATTGCCAAAAAAGCGGGAGTAAATGCTGCTGATATTGTTGATGCAGTAAATGCTCGGCTTAAACAATTACGTAATACTTATATTCCTGAAAATATCAAGATAACAATTACCCGAAATTATGGAAAGACAGCAACCGATAAAGCCAATCATTTAATTGAAAAATTATTTATTGTCACTTTTGTAGTTTTTCTTTTAGTGTGGATATCACTAGGAAGACATGAAGCTATAGTCGTTGGTTCTGCCGTTATTGTGACTTTAATGGCAACACTTTTTGCGTCATGGGCTTTTGGCTTTACTATTAATCGCGTATCATTATTTGCGTTAATTTTTTCTATTGGTATTTTAGTCGATGATGCCATTGTAGTAGTAGAAAATATTCACCGTCACATGAAACTAGGCAAACAAACATTAAAAGAAGCGATTCCTGTTGCGGTTGATGAAGTGGGTGGCCCTACTATTTTAGCAACCTTTACTGTTATTGCCGCCCTATTACCCATGGCATTTGTTACGGGCTTAATGGGCCCTTATATGAGCCCTATTCCCATTAATGCCAGTGCAGGGATGTTTTTATCTCTATTAATTGCCTTTATTTTTACCCCTTGGTTAACTTACAAGGTATTAAAAAAGCATCAACCTACTAACGAGATAAATAAAAAAGAGCAATTAAAAGAACATGAAAAAGAAGTTGCTGAAGAAAAAGTAGTAGACTCACGTTTTTATCGCGCAATTTCGACAATTATGAAACCTTTTTTATATGGCAATAAGGCGGCTAAAAAACGTCATTTAATGTACTTTTCTTTAGTTGTATTAATTATAGGTTCAGTGCTTTTAGTCGTAAGCCAACACGTTATATTAAAAATGTTACCGTTTGATAATAAATCTGAATTTCAAGTTATTGTCGATATGCCAGAAGGCACAACACTAGAAACAACCAATAGAGTATTGGATGATCTTGCCGTATACTTACAATCTGTTGATGAAATTGTAAATATTGAAAGCTATGCAGGTACCGCTGCTCCCATAAATTTTAATGGTTTAGTACGCCAATATTATTTACGTTCATCTGCCTATATGGGCGGCTTGCAAGTCAATTTAAAAGATATTAAAGCACGAAAGCGCCATAGTCATGAAATCGCTTTATCTGTACGTGAGCCTTTACAAAAAATAGGTAAAAAATATAATGCTAATATCAAAATTGTTGAAGTGCCTCCCGGTCCGCCAGTACTTGCTCCTATTGTTGCAGAGATTTATGGACAAAATTATCCTGAACAAATTAAATTTGCAAAAAAAATCAAACAAGATTTTGCCAGTGTTCCCGCTGTTGTTGATATTGACGATAGTATAGAAGCTCAGACAACCCGTTTTATAGTGCATATTGATAGAGAGAAAGCTGCACATTTAGGTGTATCGCAAGCTTTAATCGTATCGGCCATGACTACTGCTTTAAATGGTGAAGATGCCAGCTATTTACATAGCAATACAGCTCGTTATCCTATTCCTGTACGTTTACGTTTTAGTAATAATGATAAAATTGCGGCACAACAGTTTTTACAATTAAAAGTACGTAGTATGAGTGGCATTTTGGTTCCCATTCGTGATTTAGTACATGTAGAAGAAACGACTTTAGAACAAACACGCTATCACAAAGATTTACTTCCCGTTGTTTATGTTACTGCTGATGGCGTAGGTAAAACTGACAGCCCGTTATATGCCATGTTTTCAGTGATAAGCAAAATAAAAGAACAATACCCAAATATTGAGCAAGCACTTACCAAACAACCAGACAACCCGTATGTAAATAGCATAAAATGGGATGGTGAATGGCAGATAACCTATGAAACATTTCGTGATATGGGTATAGCCTATGCTGTTGGTTTAATTGTAATATTTTTGTTGATTGTAGGGCAATTTAGATCTTATGTAATGCCATTAGTCATTATGGCACCTATTCCTATGACCTTAATTGGTATCATGCCGGGTCATGCTTTATTAGGCGCTCAATTTACCGCAACATCAATGATTGGCATGATAGCACTTGCAGGTATTATCGTGCGTAACTCAATACTATTGGTAGATTTTATTAACTTACGCTTAGCGCAAGGTAGTGATTTACGTAATGCGGTAATAGATGCAGCAGCAACGCGCGCACGGCCGATAATTTTAACGGCTATTGCTGCGATATTGGATGCACTATTTATTTTAGACGACCCTATTTTTAACGGCTTAGCGGTAAGTTTAATTTTTGGGGTGTTAGTAGCAACCATACTTACTTTAGTGGTTATTCCATTATTGTATTTTTCAGTTATGAGACGTAAACATCAACTCAACTAACCATACTAACGACATTATTAAATAAAACTGCTTACGTAAAAAGCCAGCGATTATGCTGGCTTTTTAACAACCTTTAGAACTTAAAATAGCTGGTAATAGCATATATAAACCTTCTCTGATTGTAAGGTAATTTAAACCATTGCAACAAAGTGAATAAAACAAAAACTGAACTACTACCGTCTATACCGATGATCATTGAAAATACTCTTTTTTCAAACAAGACCGGTAATTTTTAAATTGATCGGATCATGATAGCGGTGTTTTTCAAGATAGTTGGCACTATTTATCCTATTTTTGTTAAGCGACTTCTTTTTGTTCGTTTTTTATACTTTCCTTTTCTGGATTCAATGATACTGAGCCTGCCGGTTCGCAATTCCTGACCTTCCTAGACCAACGTAGTGGGTTTGCTTCTTTTGCTTTTTCTAAGACTAATTCTCT
>WGGB01000284.1 GCA_015491935.1 Alteromonadaceae bacterium | reverse complement strand
TCAAATTGATGAGGTTATAGGGGCGGAAATCCATCAGGGCTAGAGGCATCATATGATACCTCAGCAAAAAGCCGAATATATGGCTGCAATGCACTCTATTTCAACGATTTAAATTGTCTTGCAATCGGAGAGGGTCCATATATGGTATTATGCACTTTTTTGTCGTTTTATTTATTTTGAAATAAGAGCAAAACGAGAGCAAATGTCTCACTGACGGCACAAGTGTGTATTTTGTGTTTTTACTAAAAATAGCAATAATAAGAAAAACTCATAGATAAATTTTATGATGATTAATATTAACGAGTAGTTTGGTTGAATTATTTGTGACAAAAAGTTACGTCACGAAATCCCTAACGGTCAAAAATATCAAAGAAAAAGCAAATAGAGTATTTTTAATTGATTGAATTTTAAGTAATAAAATTGGTTGCGGGAGCTGGATTTGAACCAACGACCTTCGGGTTATGAGCCCGACGAGCTACCAAGCTGCTCCATCCCGCGTCCGAATGAACTCTTTAAGAATTTAAAGAGAAAGCTAAGTCTTTTTTAATTCTACACTTAAAGAATTGGTTGCGGGAGCTGGATTTGAACCAACGACCTTCGGGTTATGAGCCCGACGAGCTACCAAGCTGCTCCATCCCGCGTCCGAATGTTCTTCTTTATTTTATATAGTAAGAAGAAAGCTAAATTTGTTTTAATTCAAAATTCAAGAATTGGTTGCGGGAGCAGGATTTGAACCTACGACCTTCGGGTTATGAGCCCGACGAGCTACCAAGCTGCTCCATCCCGCGTCCGAATGTTTTTAAGTGACTTTTTAGTCTCCTTGAAAACGAGGCGTATCATAAGGATTGTCACAAATAATTGCAAGCTACTTTGCATAAAAAAGTGTTTTTTTTATAGGTTGGTAAGTAAATTGCTTTATTTGTGAACTAATTGCTGTAATTAGCTGCTATTTTATTTTTTTACTCTGACCTTTGAATAAATCAGGGTATAATCTGCCCGTCAAAAATCACCGTATTTTCTTTGGAATATAACCATGTATCAATTTTTAGCGCTCACCTCTATTGGTGTTGAAGTTTTACTTAGTGACGAAATAAAAGCGCTAGGCGCAGAGCAAGTCGTACAAAAACCTGATGGTGTGCATTTTACTGCCTCATTAGAACTAGGCTACCACATTTGTTTATGGAGTCGATTTGCAACGCGCATTATGCTTAAACTTGCCCCTGAAGTCGCATCCGAATCAAAAGAAGCACTTTATGATGCCGCCAAAGAGATTAACTGGAGCGAGCATTTTACTAGCGATAGCACTTTTGCCGTTGATTTTGTCGGTAAAAGCCAAGCTATTCGTAATACTCAATTTGGCGGCTTAACCGTTAAAGATGCCATTGTTGATAGTTTTCGAGAGCAAGGTGGGGAACGTCCTTCAGTAGCCAAAGATTATCCCGATATTCGTATTCAAGCACGTTTACTTAAACTAAAAGTGACTTTTTATCTCGATTTTTCAGGGCGCAGTTTATTTCAACGTGGCTATCGTCAACATAGTGGAGCAGCACCATTAAAAGAACATTTAGCAGCAGCATTGGTACAGCGTTCAGGTTGGTTAAATGACACCAGCAAACCATTGGTCGATCCTATGTGTGGTTCAGGTACTTTATTAATAGAAGCGGTAAGTATGGCTGCGAAGGTAGCGCCAGCTTTAGAACGTATTAATTGGGGCTTTAATGCGTGGTTGTTACATGATGAAGATTTGTGGCAACAAGTATTAACTCAAGCCCAAGAAAAGTCACAACAAGGTTTATCAAGCTTGCAATGCAAAGTGCATGGTATAGATGTTGACTCAAGAGTGTTAAAAACAGCAGAACAAAATGTTCGCCATGCTGGTTTTGGACAATATATTGATTTTAAATGCAGAGATATTAATAAACTAACCAATACCTTTGAACAACCAGGTACCATGCTATTTAACCCACCTTATGGTGAGCGTATTGGGGAATTGCCTGAATTAGTTGAAAATTTTGTAATGTTAGGTAAAACCTTAAAAACTCAATTTGTTGATTGGCGCATTGCCATTTTTACTGCCAATGTTGAATTGCTTACGTTATTAAAACTAGCAACAAGCAAGCGTTATAAACTTAAAAATGGCCCGTTAGATTGCCAATTAGCATTATATGATATTAGTGAAAAACAAGCACAATCGAGTAATGAAAATAGTGAGTTTGCCGAGCAGCAATCAGACTTTGCTAATCGTCTTAAAAAGAATATTAAAAATTTAAAAGGCTGGTTAAAAGCTGAAAATATTGAATGTTATCGTGTTTACGATGCTGATATTCCTGAATTTAATGTTGCCGTTGATGTTTATGGTGACTATGTTGTTATTCAAGAATATGCCGCACCTAAAAATATTGAAGAAGAAAAAACGGTAAAACGCTTGCAAGAAGTTATTTACTGGACACCCAAAATTTTAAATATTACCTCAGATAAAGTATCACTTAAAACGCGTGCTAAGCAAAAAGGAAAAGATCAATATCAACGTCTTAATCAATCACATCAAGCGTTAATTGTGCATGAGCATGGGGCAAAATTTAAAGTTAATTTATGGGATTACCTTGATACGGGATTATTTTTAGATCACCGTAAAACTCGTCAAATTATCGCTAAAAAGGCTAAAAATAAAAGTTTACTTAACTTATTTGCTTATACCGGATCCGTTTCTGTGCAGGCTGCATTGCATGGCGCAAGTTTGGTTACAACCGTAGATATGTCAAAGACTTATTTAGAATGGGCGCAAGATAACTTTGAATTAAATGGTTTACGTGGACATAAATATCAATTTATACAAGCAGATTGCTTGGATTGGTTAAAGAAAAATCGCACTCAATATGATGTGGTTTTTATTGATCCGCCTACTTTTTCAAACTCTAAACGTATGGAAGATAGTTTCGACGTGCAGCGTGATCATGTTGCCCTTATTACCGATGCTTTACCTTCGTTAGCCGAGCAGGGTGAATTAATTTTCACCAATAATAAACGAGGCTTTAAAATGGATTTTGAGGCAATGGAACAACTTGGCTTACAGGTGAAAGAGTTAACTGCAATAACGAAAGATAAAGATTTTGCTCGTAATAAACATATACATAATAGCTGGCAGTTCACACGTAAGTGATCTTTGAGTAAAAAATAAGATGAAATATATACTATATAGTAGTGAAGGTTGTCATTTATGTGAACAAGCCTTTGATTTGTGTCAACAAGCTAATATTGCCCAGCAAGTTAGCCTTGTTGATATTGTTGACGATGATAAGTTAGTCGAGTTATATGGGACTAGTATTCCGGTATTAGAAAATATCGAAACTGGCGACAAGCTGTTTTGGTCATTTACGCTGAAGCAACTAAAACAAGTAACTAGAACAACTAACTGAATAAATTAGAGAAATTTAAAGAACTTATGGAATTACTTAGATTAACCTCAGCAGAACTAGCTTTTGGTGATGGAAAAATACTCGACAATACTGAGTTTCGTATTAAGCAAGGTGAGCGTG
>WGGB01000283.1 GCA_015491935.1 Alteromonadaceae bacterium | reverse complement strand
GCAAACTTATTTTGCTCCGCTTAAGTAGGCGTTATGTGTCTAAAGAATAAAGTTTAAATTGTTGTGTAGGTTTGGTGTTTTAATAAAATCTATCACGTTAAAATAACAATGAGTTTTCGCCAAAGTAGGTTAGGTTTTACCACTAATAAGCTTTGCCTTTTATACCTTTTTTAAAGGTGGCAAAGCTATTATTTCAGTTGTACCTTTAGTGTTGTTGGCTCAAAGTTTAAAGTTAGGTGTAAATCTAACGGCGGTTACAGGTTGCTACGGTATTTAAGTTAAGCAGTGCAGCACATAACAAGCCATTAAAGCAGGACTTTTAACAGTTGGCTAGGTTCCGCTTCGCTTCACATTTTAGCCAACTATTATCAGCCTCTTAACGGGGCGTTATGACGAAAGGAAGGTTCATGCGATTTAAAAAAGTTGAAGATTTTAAATTTGTACATGTGGCTAATGCATTTTTATCACAAGTATCTATTAGACCAACTTATGATGGAAAAAAAATAGATTGGGATGTCGCATTGGATTTATTATACCCTGAAGTGATGAATGCTGAGCAATCATGTTATTTGATTTGTTTGGAAGATGAACTTAACCCTGTATATGTTGGACAATATACAGGAACATTTAAAGATCGTTGGAGGCTTAGAAAAGGTAAATATATTTGGCACAGCAAGCACGATGATAGTATCAAATCATCACTGGAAGCAGGGAAGAAAGTGATGATTTGGCTTTCAGTAGATCCTTACGCTGAATTAAGTGATGGTCGAAAGGTAAATATAAACAAAGAAATAGAGCAAATCATCATAGAAGCCATTCAACCTAAATGGAATACCACAGGTAAAAACAAGGATCCTAATATTGGTGTCCCTGTATCGGATATTTGCTCAAAATATGAAAAAAACCTACCTGAGATAGTTAATTCTATATATGCAAAATTTGAGGAGCAAGGGTTAGATATTTATATTGAAAAGTTAACTAGTAAAGGTGAAAAAAACTGGGAGGAAGTCCAGAATGATAAAATTGCAACTCTATCGAGGTATCGCCATTTTTTAAATTACATTTCTTCTGGTGTAAAGCCAAATGATGCACTGGAATTTGTGTGGAAAGAGTTCCCATAGTTTTAAGTATATTTCGTCATAACAAGTTGCTCAAACGGACTGCTAACAGTTGGCTGCGGCTCGTTCCTCGCGCATTATAGCCAACTATTATCAGCCGCTTAGCAAGGCGTTATATTAATCGGAGGCTTTTGTGCTCACATTTAAGGAAATCCTCTCATTAAAGAGCGATATTCTAGATAAACATGCGGTGAAATATGTACGGCATAAAGATAATAGAAAAGAATACCGTGAATTAATAAAAGATCGTGGGGAATTATTAAAATACCAAGCCCAACAATCAAATAATGTATTTGAAAAATGCGATTATATTGCTTCATTTGTAGGTACTGAACAATCGAGAGCCGTCTTTATTGGCATATTTAAAGTTGATGGAATTGAAACAACCGATGACGGTTTTGAGTATGACCTAAATGAAGTCAGTGGATTTGAAGACTTTAAAGAGCGTCTTGTTATCGACTGGGGAAAAAGCGCTATAACTTGGCATCAATGGGTCAATACAAACCCTAAAAATATCGTTGAAATACTTCCTAAAGGATATTTAGGTGAGTTTCCTGGACTATTAAACTTTACCTTAGATTATGTTGAGCTTAAAAAATTAGGTGAAAACCTTAGCGCAAACCGTGAATGGTATCTTCAATTATCTTCGATCAATGGTATTTATCTAATATTAGATAAAATAACAGGAAATCAATATATTGGTTCTGCGTATGGTAAGGACGGTATTTGGCAACGTTGGGCTGAGTACGCCAAGAGTGGTCATGGCGGTAATGAATTACTTAAAGAGTTGTGCTGTATTGATAACCAATACTACAAAAACTTTCAGTTTACGATTTTACAATCTTTGCCTAGCAACCTTTCAAACAAAGATGTTATTGCCGTCGAAAATCTTTATAAAAAAAAGCTTGGTACTAAAGT
>WGGB01000282.1 GCA_015491935.1 Alteromonadaceae bacterium | reverse complement strand
TCAAATTGATGAGGTTATAGGGGCGGAAATCCATCAGGGCTAGAGGCATCATATGATACCTCAGCAAAAAGCCGAATATATGGCTGCAATGCACTCTATTTCAACGATTTAAATTGTCTTGCAATCGGAGAGGGTCCATATATGGTATTATTTACTAACAAGGAAATATTGCTGTATGCCTAGCTGTATAGAGCCAAGTAATAATCAGCATTTATTTACTTTACGTGTTTATTACGAAGATACCGATGTCGGTGGTATTGTCTATTATGCTAATTATTTAAAATTTTTTGAGCGTGCGCGGACTGAATGGCTGCGAAAACTAGGTATAACACAGTCAAATTTTTTAGAACAAAATTTTGCTTTTGTGGTCAGATACGTCGAAATGGATAATATTGCTTCGGCTAAATTAGATGACCAACTTACGGTTACTTCACAAATAAAGCAGTTAAAGCGAGCGAGTTTAGTTTTCAAACAACAAATAGTCGATCAACAAGAACGACTCATTGCTACTGCCACCATAAAAGTGGCGGCAATTAATAATAAACAAGGTAAGCCTTGTGCTATACCACAAATGATTTTAGGAGCATTACCACGTGTCAGCTGATATTTCTTTTTTAGATCTTTTTCTTCAAGCCAGTCTACTAGTTAAATTTGTCATGTTAGTATTATTAGGTTTTTCTATTGCTTGTTGGACAATGATCTTTCAACGCAGTCAAGCCTTATCGCAATCAAAATTACAATTGAAAAACTTTGAAGATAAGTTTTGGAGTGGTGCCGATTTAAGTAAACTTTACAGTGAAATATCGGCTAAACCGTATGTCTATGGTATTGAAAGTTTATTTGTTGCTGGCTTTAAAGAGTTTGCCCGTTTAAGAAAAAGCCATATTAGTTCATCAACTGAAATAGTTGAAGGAACACACCGAGCCATGCGAGTCGCTTTATCTAGAGAAGTTGACCAACTTGAAACTCACTTATCTTTTATGGCAACCGTGGGCTCAATTAGTCCTTATATTGGTTTGTTTGGTACTGTATGGGGAATAATGACTTCTTTTATAGCCCTTGGCGCGGTTGAACAAGCAACGCTTGCTATGGTTGCACCTGGTATTGCTGAAGCATTAATTGCGACAGCAATGGGCTTATTTGCTGCCATTCCTGCGGTTATAGCTTATAACCGTTTTAGCCATACTGTTGAAAAATTAGAAAATAGCTATGGTAATTTTATGGAAGAGTTTGCCAGCATTTTACAACGTCAATCATTGATTGAACAAACTAAATAAAGGGGTGGGAAATGTATGCATATAAGCGTGTTAGACGCCGAAAAGTAGCAGAAATCAACGTTGTTCCCTATATTGATGTTATGTTAGTTTTATTGATTATTTTTATGGTAACGGCTCCTTTAATAACACAAGGAGTAAAAGTTGATTTACCTAAAGCTAATGCAGAACCACTATCAAAAGACTCTAAACCACCATTGGTTGCTTCAGTAGATGCTGATGGCAATTATTATTTAGCCATAGGTACGAGTAAAAATGAATCGATGTCAGCAGAAGAAGTGGCAACCCTAGTTAAAGCTCATTTAGCAGTTGAGCCAAATACACCCGTGGTTGTTAATGCCGATGGTAATGTTTCTTATAATGCCGTAGTACAACTTATGGTTTTATTACAAACGGTGGCTGGTGTGCCTTCGGTTGGCTTAATGACAGATACCCCGGAGAAAAAGTAAGTGCAAAAAAAGTACATAACAGCATTGTCTTTAAGTCTCGCCCTACATATAGTTGTGGCCTTATTAATAGGCTTAGGCGATTTTGATTCGAAGCCCAAACCCACGCCAAAATCAGCAGCTAGCCAAGCTCAGCCTGTTAAGCCGATTGAAGCGGTAGTTGTTAATAAAGAAAAATTTCAACAGCAAGTTGATAAAATTCGTAAAAAGAAAGCGACAGCAAAAGCCGCTGAAATAAAGCGTATTAAAGAACTTGAAAAAAGAGCTGCGAAAGCAAAAAAATCGCGTAAAAAAGAACAAGATAGAATAAAAAAATTAGAACGAGCGCGTAAATTAAAAGAAAAAGAAAAGCGTAAAGCAGATAAAGCCGCCAAAATAGCCAAAGCCAAAGCAAGAGTAGCAGAAAAAGATCGCAAAAATAAAGAAGCATTAAAACGTAAAGCAGATAAAGCCGCAGCTAACGCGAAAGCAAGACGTATAAAAGAAGAAAAAGCGGCGACAAAGGCAGAGCAATTACGAAAGAAAAAAGCGGCAGAGCGTAAGCGTAAAGAACAACAAGCTAAAGAAAAAGCAGCACAAGAACGTATGTTAGAACAACAGCTTGAGCAAGAGATGGTTAGTCGGCAACAGGCTCGTCGCCAACAAATGATGACTGAAATTCAGCGCTATACTGCATTAATTTCACAAGCCATACAACGTAACTTAATAACAGATAGAGCGACAATGACGGGTAAATCTTGTAAATTAATCATAAGTCTTGCACCATCAGGTTTTGTGACTAATGTCGTTAAAGGTGCA
The DNA here is from genome assembly GCA_015491935.1 of Alteromonadaceae bacterium. Taxonomy (GTDB): domain Bacteria; phylum Pseudomonadota; class Gammaproteobacteria; order Enterobacterales; family Alteromonadaceae. The sequence continues at coordinate 3,444 of WGGB01000282.1, read as the reverse complement.
GGTGATAGAATAGTTTGCGATGCGGCACAAAAAGCGGTTTATAAAGCTGGCACGTTACCCGTTTCGAAAGATCCTGAAGTATTTAAAGAAATGCGTAAAATTAGTTTAACCGTTGTTCCTGAGTTTACTGATTAATGTATTATTCAAAAGTGAATAAAATAATTTAATTTAAAAGAGATTTTATAAAAAATGATGAAGAAATTTTATGCCATTGCTATTTTATTAATTAACTTGGTTTCTATACAAGCTAAAGCAACCCTTGAAATAGTGATCACCGAAGGGATGGATAGTGCGCGTCCTATTGCTATTTTACCTTTTTCTTACACTGGAGCGGGTGAATTACCAGAAAAGTTATCACAAGTGATCAGTAATGATTTATTACGCAGTGGTAAATTTAATCCCATTAATGGGGCTAAATTTCCACAAATACCGAAAACAGTTGCTGATATTGATTATGCAGCATGGGCAAGTGAAGGTGTTGAAGCCTTAGTGATGGGAGATGTTAAAGAAGTCGCTATAGGTCGCTATCAAGTACATTTTCAATTAATTGATATTATTCGAGGGCAAATTACTGGCGGACAAGCACAGATGTTAAGTAATGGTCAGTTAGTTGGAGCCAATGATCATATATTAGATGAACGAACTGTTGAGATTGGTGCCGATCAATTCCGTCGCTATGCTCATCGTATCAGTGATATAGTTTATGAAAAATTAACGGGCACACGTGGCGCTTTTTTAACAAAAATTGCGTATATTATTGTACGAGAGCAAGACACTTATCCATATCAACTTGCTATTGCTGATTATGACGGGTATAACGAACAAGTTTTATTAAAATCGAAACAACCATTAATGTCACCCACATGGGATCCAACGGGAACTAAATTAGCGTATGTAACGTTTGAACATAACCAAGCACAAATTTATGTTATAGATATCTATACCGCTAAAAGAACAATGATCAGTTCATTTAAAGGAATAAATAGTGCGCCTCGCTGGTCACCTGATGGTAAGAGTTTAGCGTTGGTCTTATCAAAAGACGGTAATCCTGAACTTTATGTTATAAGATTAAGTGATAAAAAATTAAGACGTATTACTCGCAATAGAGCCATAGATACAGAGCCAAGTTGGAGTCCAGATGGAAAATCTTTAATATTTACTTCTGAACGGGGTGGAAAAGCTCAGCTTTATCGCGTAAATTTAGCTGATGGTAAAGTTCATCGATTAACATTTGATGGCGAAATGAATTTAGGTGGTTCGTTAACGCCAGATGGTAAACAGTTGATCATGGTAAATAGAACGCGTGGTCACTATCATTTAGCGAAACAAGATCTGAAGTCGGATGCCTTTCAAGTGTTAACATCTACTCGTTTAGATGAATCGCCTAGTATTGCACCTAATGGTGGTATGATAATATATAGTACCTTGTACAATAATAAAAAAGTTTTAAGTCTAGTGTCGGTAGACGGACGTTTTAAAGCAACACTACCGCTATTAGACGGTGAGGTTAAATCACCAGCATGGTCACCATTTTTATAAAATTAATGGTTATCAATGTAAAGTTGTATAAAATACTGACTAAATAATATAAAAGTCAGTATTTAAGTATAAAAATTGAATATAATTACTCTTTAATAATAAAGGAAAAACAAAATGCGCGTAAATAAAACACTAAAAAGCTTAGCAATTGCCTTACCTATGTTTGCTTTAGCAGCGTGTAGTACAACGTCAGATTCAGATGCTAAAGGTTCTGTAGATAGTAATAACACACAAACGTCTACACAAGTAGATGATGCAGTACAAGTTTCTGCAGCAAAAAAAGCTGCGGCAATTGAGGAGCAAAAGCGTCAACAATTAGATCAACTAGGCCGTGAAAATATGATTTTCTTTGCTTTTGATAAATCACGTATTAATAGTAAGTTTTCAGCAATTTTAGATGCCCACGCTAAATACTTAAATGAAAACCCAAATGTTAATATACTTATTGAAGGTAATACTGATGATCGTGGTACTCCAGAATATAATATTGCTTTAGGTGAACGTCGAGCTAAAGCTGTGGCAAGCTACTTAGAAAATATGGGTGTATCGGCATCACAAATTTCTGTAGTCAGTTATGGTGAAGAAAAACCTATGGTAAAAGGACATACCGAAGCCGCTTATGCTAAAAACCGTCGTGCAGTTTTAGTCTATTAATTTGATTAATACCATGATGAAAAAAACGCGATTAGTCGTAGCAATAGCACTAGTATTAAGTTTCTCTGATTTTGCTAGTGCTTCATCAGCACCTGTATTAGAGCTTGGTGCTAATGCAAGTGCATCAACACAACAATTAGCAACTTTAGAGCGTAAGTTAGACGCACGTAATAAAGCACAAATTGTTATGCAGCGTCAGCTTGATGATTTACAAAGTGAAGTTAATGAACTACGTGGTGTGACAGAGTTGCACGCTCATCAGCTAAAGCAAGTGTTAGAAAGGCAACGAGAGCTTTATCAAGAGCTTGACCGTCGCGTTAGCGAAGCATTAAAAACTAATGTACCAAAAACAATCGTTGCACCAACAACTAATGTTGAAAGTTCAGGTGTAGGTGTAAGCTATAGCAATAACCTCAGTGAAAATGAGTCTTATGATCGTGCTGTTAACTTAGTTTTAAAAGATAAGCGTTACCAACAAGCGATTGTTGAGTTTAAATCCTTTAATAAAAAATACCCACAATCAACCTATGCACCTAATGCGCATTATTGGTTGGGACAATTATTATTTAATAAAGGTGATTTTAAACAGGCGGGTAATGAATTTAAAATTGTGGTTGAGCAATATAAAGATTCAAGTAAGCGTAGTGATTCAATGCTAAAACTTGCTGCCGTAGCACAAAAAGAGCACAACCAAGCAAAAGCTATTGCATTATATAAAGAAGTTATTAAACAATATGCAAATTCATCTAGTGCACAATTAGCTCAAGCTAGATTAGATGCTTTAGTCCATTAAAATAAAAGTTAAAGATGCGTGTTATTTTATCAACAATAATACGTTGTTTTTTGTTCTGATTGCCGTCTTTTTATGCAAACAGTCAAAATAGTTTAAAAAAGTTAATTTTTTAGTTGCACTTAAATTTTTAATGAGTATTATATGCGGCGCGTTGAGGCACCAAGTCAACGCAATGTCGGCCGTTAGCTCAGTTGGTAGAGCAGTTGGCTTTTAACCAATTTGTCGAAGGTTCAAATCCTTCACGGCCGACCACTTTTCTTTTAGTTAAATAACATAGTTAGATGACGAAAAGAAAATATGTAGTAAAAGTAAAAGTAAAATCTGAAACGGCCGTTAGCTCAGTTGGTAGAGCAGTTGGCTTTTAACCAATTTGTCGAAGGTTCAAATCCTTCACGGCCGACCACTTCAGAGATTTAAATAAATTTTTAAAAGAAAGTAGAAAGAAAATTACACACCGT
>WGGB01000281.1 GCA_015491935.1 Alteromonadaceae bacterium | reverse complement strand
GGAAAAACCTATTGGCCATTGTTTAGAGTCTTCAAAAGCTATCAATGATCAAGTATCTCGCTTCTTTAACGAAAATCAAATTTATCGAATAGATCATTACCTAGGTAAAGAAACCGTACTTAATTTATTAGTATTGCGTTTTGCTAACTCATTGTTTACCACTAATTGGGATCATAATTGTATTGACCACGTACAAATTACCATTGCTGAAAGTGTTGGTATAGAAGGGCGCTGGGGCTTTTATGATGACGCAGGACAAATGCGCGATATGATGCAAAATCATTTATTACAAATACTATCATTAGTGGCAATGGAACCACCCGCTGATTTAAGTGCTGACAGTATTCGTGATGAAAAATTAAAAGTTTTAAAAGCATTACGCCCGATTAACCGCAGTAATGTTAAAGAAAAAACAGTCCGTGGCCAGTACGCTGATGGTTTTTTATTTGGTAAAGCGGTACCTGGTTATTTAAAAGAAGAGGGTGCGAATGAAAACAGTCGTACTGAAACTTTTGTCGCGATTAAAGCTGAGATTGATAACTGGCGTTGGGCTGGTGTGCCATTTTATTTACGTACAGGTAAACGTATGGCACAAAAACACAGCGAAATTGTTATTTATTTTAAAGAACAACCACACAATATTTTTAAAGAGAGTTATACCGATCTGCCCGCCAATAAACTTACTATTCGCCTACAGCCTGATGAAGGTATGGAATTACGAGTAATGAATAAAATACCGGGTATTGCCTCGCAAATGAATATTCAAGAAAATAAACTCGATTTAAGCTTTTCTAAAACTTATGCTGATACACGAGTGGTTGATGCGTATGAGCGTTTAATGCTCGAAGTATTAAATGGCAATCAATCATTATTTGTTCGTCGTGATGAAGTTGAACAAGCATGGCACTGGATTGATAGTATTATTGATGCATGGCAGGCAAGTAATGAGAAGCCAAAATCTTACGCAGCAGGTTCATGGGGTCCTGTAGCCTCTATTTCATTAATTGCTCGTGATGATCGCCAATGGGATGAAGCATGATAGCTATTAACGAATTTTCATCAAAAACCGAATTGGATAATAGCTTTGCTGAGCAAGTAGCGCAATTATTAACCGCAGCCATTAATAAAAAAGGCCGTGCAAGTATTGCCGTTTCGGGCGGTTCTACACCTAAAGGTTTTTTTGTAGCCCTTTCACAACAAGATATTACTTGGCACAAAGTTACCGTAACGCTTGCCGATGAGCGTTGGGTAGATGAAAACAGTGAGGCCAGTAATACGCGTTTAGTTAAAGAATATTTATTACAAAATAATGCCGCGCAAGCCGATTTTTTTGACTTGAAAATTGCTGATAAACTTGATCAAGAGGTTTTACAGCAACTCAACAAGAATGCCAAACAACAAGTGTTACCCTTTGATGTACTTATTCTCGGTATGGGTGAAGATGGTCATACGGCTTCGTTATTTCCTTGTAGTGATGAAATTAGTAAGGCATTAGCAAAAGATAATACCGATGTGCTAATGAGTGTAAAACCGAAAACAGCACCACACCAGCGTATTACCTTTACTCTAGCTGCGTTAATAAAATCTTCGGCAATATTTTTACATCTTTGCGGTGAAAACAAACAAAATGTATTACAGCAAGCAATGGCAGGTGACGATATTTTTGCTATGCCAATTAGAGCCTTTTTACAGGATAAAAATAGTACGACTAAGGTAATGTTTGCCAAGTAGTAGCTCTATTTAATTTAGTGAATTTATAGTTAATTTATAGTTAGTTAATTTGAGCTATTTAATTTGCCATAGTGAAAATGCTCTGATTAAGACCAAAACAGTAATGAGAAAAATGATGAAAACAGAAATTGTAGAAATTACCCAGCGTATTATTAAACGTAGTAAAGCCACTCGCCAAGCCTATTTAGCTAAAATAGCGGCGGCTAAATCAACCACGGTGCATCGTGCCAGTTTATCCTGCGGTAATTTGGCTCATGGTGTTGCTGCGTGTGGTCAAAACGACAAAAATAAATTACGTGGTTTAAATCATACCGACATTGCTATTATTTCATCATACAATGATATGCTCAGTGCTCATCAACCCTATCAAACATACCCAGAGATAATTAAAGCCGCCGTTGAAAACGCAGGTGGTGTGGCACAATTTGCAGGTGGAGTGCCCGCTATGTGCGACGGAGTTACCCAAGGTCAACCTGGTATGGAATTAAGCCTAATGAGCCGTGATGTTATTGCGATGGCAACGGCTGTAGGTTTATCTCACAATATGTTTGATGGTGCAGTAATGCTAGGTATTTGTGACAAAATAGTACCGGGGCTACTTATTGGTAGCTTAACCTTTGGTCATTTACCTACCGTATTTATTCCCGCAGGACCTATGCCTTCTGGTATTCCTAATAAAGAAAAAGCCCGTGTTCGCCAACAATATGCCAAAGGCGAAGTAAACGAAGATGCTTTGTTTGAAGCAGAATCGGCTTCTTATCACAGTGCTGGAACTTGTACGTTTTTTGGTACGGCTAATTCTAACCAATTAGTGGTTGAAGTGATGGGATTACATTTACCTGGTGCTTCTTTTGTTGCGCCTAATACACAGTTACGAGAAGCATTAACAAAAGCAGCAGCAAAACAAGTTACACGTTTAACTGAACAAGCAGGTAATTATAAACCTGTGGGTGAAATGATTGATGAACGTTCTATTGTTAATGCTATTGTGGCGTTATTGGCGACAGGCGGTTCAACTAATTTAACCATGCATATTATCGCCTTTGCAAAAGCTGCTGGTATTATCGTTAATTTTCAAGATTTTAATGATTTATCAGACGTAGTGCCTTTATTGACTAAAATTTACCCTAATGGTCAAGCCGATATCAACCACTTTCAACAAGCGGGTGGCATGGCGTTATTATTTAAAGAATTAATTAAAGCAGGCCTAGTACATCAAGATGTAGAAACAATATGTGGCTCTGGTTTAGATGCTTATACCAAACAACCCGTTATTAATGAGCAAGGTGAACTTGTTTGGGTAGACAGTGTTGATGTTTCAGGTGATAGCGATGTTATTACCACGGCTGAAAAACCGTTTAAAGCAGACGGTGGTTTGAAAGTATTAAAAGGCAATTTAGGTGTATCAGTATTAAAAACATCCTCATTGCGTCCTGGTAGTTTTACCATTAAAGCGCCAGCGGTAGTTTTTGAAGATCAACATGAATTACAAGCGGCGTTTGACAACGGCGAACTCGAAAAAGATTTTGTTGCTGTGGTTCGTTTTCAAGGGCCGAAAGCGCGTGGTATGCCTGAATTACATAAATTAACCCCTGTACTTGGCGTATTACAAGACAAAGGTTTTAAAGTGGCACTAGTCACAGATGGTCGAATGTCAGGCGCTTCAGGTAAAGTGCCTGCTGCTATTCATTTGTGTCCTGAAGCCCTCGACGGTGGTTTGATCGCTAAAGTACAAAATGGCGACATTATTAATGTGGATGGTGAAACAGGTGAATTAACGCTAATGGTGAGTGAAGCTGAATTAGCCGCACGCGACTTAGCTCAATTTAACCTAAATGGACATCACCAAGGCATGGGACGTGAACTATTTGGCTTTATGCGACAAAATTTAAGTACTGCTGAAACAGGTGCTTGTTCACTATTTGCTGATTTTGATAGCCAAGGTGAAGGTTAATGAGTCGCGATAATGTTGTCGTAAATGTGGTGGCTGATATTGGTGGTACAAATATTCGCCTTGCCATCATTAATAGCGAACAACAGCTAACCGCGATTGAACATTATCAATGTCGAGAATTTGATTCATTAGCGGCCGTATTAGCAGATTATTTTGCATTACAAAAACTTAGTAATAAAACCATTAATGCCTGTTTGGCTATTGCTTGTCCTGTTGAAGAAGATCAAGTGGTGATGACTAATATGTCATGGAGTTTTTCTAAAAAAGCACTTAAAGCAAAGCTAGGATTGAATAATCTGTGGTTGATTAATGATTATACCGCGATCGCCCATGCAATCCCTAAATTAAGAACAACACAAAAAGTACAAATAGGCGGCGGACAAGCTATCGTTGATAAACCTATTGCCGTATGTGGTCCTGGTACGGGTTTAGGTGTTGCAAATATCGTTAATGTTGACAACAAGTGGATTTGTTTAAGCGGCGAGGGCGGTCATGCTGATTTTGCTCCTGTTAATGAAGATCAAGTTAAAATATTACAATTTTTATTTACTAAATATCATCATGTTTCGTATGAACAATTACTCTCTGGTTTAGGTTTAGAACAAATATTTCAGGCACTAATTTCAATTAAAGGCTTAATTATTGAACCGTTATCGGCTGCTGAAATATCTCACAATGCGGTTAACAATCGTTGTGATATTTCAGTACTTGCTTTGCAACACTTTTGCAAAATTCTCGGTAGTTTTGCGGGCAACTTAGCGCTTACTGGTGGTTGTTTTGGTGGTGTTTACATTGCTGGCGGTATAGTGCCACGATTTATCGAGTTTTTTCAGCAAAGTGGTTTTAGAAAATGCTTTGAGCAAAAAGGGCGTTTTTCTAATTACAACCAAAATATACCGACCTTTGTGATCACTGAATCACAACCTGGCTTGTTGGGCGCTTGTGCCTATCTTTGTCAACAATTATCAATTACGCGTCAAGTTTCGCAACCAATAATGGAATAAATAGAGGATTTATGAGCTTATCTAATCAATTGACTAACCCTATAGCTAATCAATGGCAAATATCCCCCAAAGACTTATTTGCACAGGGGAAAATAGTACCCGTGTTAGTGATTAAAGACGTTGCAGATGCGTTGCCGATTGCTGAAGCTATTTTGCAATCAGGTATCAAAGTACTGGAAGTTACCTTACGTACACCCTCTGCTTTAGACGTTATTAAAGAAATTGCCACCCATTTACCACAAGCTATTATTGGTGCAGGTACCGTTACTAATGCACAAATGCTACAACAAGCGCGTGATGCAGGCGCTAAATTTGCTATTAGCCCAGGGTTAACTAAAGACTTATTAAAAGCAGGACAAGAAGGAGATATTGCTTTGATCCCCGGTATATCTTCTATTTCTGAGTTAATGGATGGTATTGATTATGGGTATGATCATTTGAAATTTTTCCCCGCTGAAGCCTCTGGTGGTGTAAAAGCTATTAAATCGATTAGTGGACCATTTCCTGATATTAAGTTTTGTCCTACAGGTGGCATAAACATCAATAATATCAATGAGTATTTAGCACTACCTAATGTCGCTTGTTGTGGCGGTTCTTGGCTAGTAACGGATGAATTAGTCAAAAATAAAAACTGGGCGGGCATTACGCAATTATGTAATGAGGCATTAGTACAAATAAAGTAATTAAATATAAGCCAACAAAAATAGATAGATCAGAAGGTTGGCTTTTAATTGATTCAAAAATTACTTATACAAAAAAGCCAATCTTAAAGATTGGCTTTTGTTTTTTAACTCGTTAGTGTTATTCAAATATCAAATTGAGCACTTAGGCCGATTTTAATAAGCTTTCAGACTTTTTTACGGCAATCTCGTCAGCCATAATAAAGCTGGCTAAATCGAGGACTTTATTTGAATAACCAATTTCGTTATCGTACCAAGAAACCACTTTTACAAAGGTATCTGTTAGCGCTATACCTGCTTTAGCATCAAACACTGAGGTACAAGTTTCACCAACAAAATCAGTCGAAACAACAGCGTCTTCGGTATAACCTAAAATACCTTTTAATTCACCTTGAGAAGCCGCTTTCATTGCCGCGCAAATGTCATCATAACTGGCTGGATTTTTAAGGTTTACGGTTAAATCAACCACTGAAACATCTGGCGTTGGCACGCGAAATGCCATACCTGTTAATTTACCATTAAGTTCAGGTATAACTTTACCAACGGCTTTAGCCGCACCGGTTGATGAAGGGATAATATTTTGTGCAGCGCCACGACCACCACGCCAATCTTTACCTGAGGGTGCATCGACTGTTTTTTGTGTTGCAGTAGTTGCATGAACCGTTGTCATTAAACCGTCTTTTATACCCCAATTATCATTTAATACTTTAGCTATTGGTGCTAAACAGTTAGTGGTACAAGAAGCGTTAGAAACAATATCTTGTCCTTTATATTCATGATGATTTACACCACAAACAAACATGGGTGTTGTATCTTTAGAAGGGGCAGATAAAACCACTTTTTTAGCACCCGCTTTAATATGTTTACGGGCAGTTTCGTCGGTTAAAAATAACCCTGTTGATTCAATGACTACATCAACATCAATCGCATCCCACTGTAAATTTTCAGGATCACGTTCAGCTGTTACTCGCACTGTTTTTCCATTAACAACAAGTTGGCCATCAACTACTTCAACGCTGCCTTTAAAGCGCCCATGAGTCGAGTCATATTTAAGCATATAGGCCATGTAATCAATATCAATTAAGTCATTAATACCAACAATTTCAATATCATTGCGCTCAATTGCCGCACGAAAAACAAAGCGACCAATACGGCCAAAGCCATTAATTCCAACTTTAATAGTCATAAGAAAAACCTTTCTATAAATTTGTGTTTTTGAAAAAAACTTATGTTGTAAAATTACACCAAAATAGCAAAATATCAAGCTTTTTCTGTAATTTTTAGTCATTTTCGTTTGTTTTTAAAAATATATTTAGAATGATTACGTAAATTATGCTGTTTTTTATTAATTTGATCTGTTTTATTTTAAGTGCCATGATAAAATACTTAATACGCATCCCGATCGTTTAACTAACTTGGCGTGTTTTCATTTTAAATGTAGCGTCTTTTGTCTTTTTAAACGTACAACCACAAATAAAATATAGAATTAATTTATGAATAATGACGCAACTTTATGTGATATAGGCTTTATTGGCTTAGGTGTTATGGGCAAAAATTTAGTGTTAAACCTTGCTGATAATGGTTATAGCATCGCGGCTTTTGATTTAGATAATGAAAAAGTCAATGCAATTATAAAGCAAGACGCGCTTGAAAATACGACAACGACTGCACGTGTAGTCGGTTGTTCTTCTTATACCGAATTGCTTGCAAAGTTAAAAAATCCACATTTAATTGTGTTGTCTGTGCCTGCTGGTAGTCCTGTTGATCAAGTTTGTGAAAGTTTGATCGCGGCAGGGATTCAAGGCGATGATATTATTATAGATACGGGTAATAGCCTTTGGGTTGACACTGTCGCGCGTGAAAAAAAATATAAAAATAATTTTATCTTTTTTTCTTCTGCCGTTTCTGGTGGGGAAGTTGGCGCACGTTTTGGCCCCTCATTAATGCCTAGTGGTTCACCTTATGCGTGGACTCGTATCAAACCTATTTGGCAAGCTATTGCTGCAAAAGTTGATGAAAACACAGGTAAACCGTTAGAGCGCACTCAACCTGGTGAAGTGATCAATACAGGTGAGCCTTGTGCGACTTATATTGGCCCTGCGGGCGCAGGTCATTATGTAAAAATGGTGCATAATGGTATTGAATATGCCGATATGCAAATTATTTGCGAGGCTTACCATATGTTGCGCACTGGTTTAAATATGTCGCCAGAGAAAATTGCCGATATTTTTGAACAGTGGAATAAAGGTTTACTCGATAGTTATTTAATGGAAATATCAGTTGAAGTATTGCGCCATAAAGCGCCAAGCAGCGAAATACCGTTAGTTGATCTTATATTAGATAAAGCAGGGCAAAAAGGTACTGGTTTATGGACGGCAATGAGCAGTCTTGAAGTGGGTTGTCCAGCACCGACTATTGCACAAGCGGTTTATGCACGCTCTATTTCATCATTTAAATCATTGCGTATCGAAGCCGCAAGTATTTATACAGACACTAATAAAACCGATATGTCAGCAGAGCAACAGCAAACCTTTATTGATAATTTACATGATGCCATTTATTGCGCCAAAATTTGCGCTTACGCACAAGGATTTCAATTAATGAAACTTGCGGCAAAAGAACATGGTTGGACATTAGATTTTGCTGGTATTGCTAAAATTTGGCGAGCAGGTTGTATAATTCGCGCGGTATTTTTGCAATCGATCACCGCAGCTTACGAGCGCAATGAAAACTTAGAAAACTTATTACTGGATGACTTTTTTGCTGAGCAGCTTAATAAATATCAACAAAGTTGGCGACAGTCTGTGGCAAATGCCACACTAATGGGTATTCCTATTGGCGCAATATCTTCTTCATTAGCGTATTTTGATGCGATGCGAACGGCGGTTTTACCTGCTAATTTATTGCAAGGGCAACGTGATTATTTTGGCGCACATACCTTTGAACGTATAGATAAACCGCAAGGTAAAAAATACCATGTTGAATGGTCAAGTGAGCAACGTGAAATAATTGCCATTGAGTCAAACCCAAGCTAATTTATTCATGTATTAGGTATTGATATTGAGGTATTAACATATAATATATTAGCTAGGTGGGCATTCGTTCCTCTTGCACCACCCTACAGTAAGGTGGTGCATATACCCACCTTATTTAATTCTTACTTTAGGGATGATAACTATGACCGATCATTATAAACAAACACTATCACCAGAGGCTTATAAAGTTTGTCGTTTGGCGGCAACCGAACAACCTTTTTCAGGAAAATATAATGATCACTGGCTTACAGGCACTTATCATTGTACCTGTTGTCAACAACCTTTATTTTTATCAAGCACTAAATTTAACGCGGGTTGCGGATGGCCAAGTTTTAATGATGTTATTGTCGGACAAGTGAAAGAAATTCCCGATTTTTCTCATGCTATGCAACGTGTAGAAATACAATGTGTGCATTGTCAATCTCATTTAGGTCACGTTTTTGATGATGGCCCAGCGCCAACGGGTAAACGTTATTGTGTTAATTCTTTAAGTTTGCAGTTTGTTGCGGAATAAACACCCTCTAAAATTAAGTCAAATTGATCTAAATTTATTTTGTTTCAAGCTTTGTAATTAGTGGTGAATTATTACAACTTGCATTACAATATGCGCCGACTATTTCATCAAGCATTCATTTATTCATGTTTTTAGGCAAATTTATTCAGACTTGTTGCTATAAAAACGAATAAACAATGACTTAACTCTTTAATCTAATTATAAAAGGTTTACTTTATGACTTCTCTTCTTGAGGAAAAATATCAAGCTAGCTGGCAAGAACGCCAAACATTTGCTGAAAATATGCAGCCGCTTATTGGTCAACTGTTTAGAAATAAAGGCATTGAAATTGCCGTTTATGGTCGTCCGTTAGTAAATGCGGATGCTATTGATATTATTAAAGCACATAAATCTGTTGCTTTGCATGAAGATAGTAAACTGCGTTTGCGTGAAAGTTTTCCTTTTGTTGAAGCCTTAAGCAAAATGTCATTATCGCCAGCACGTATTGATGTGGGTAAATTAGCTTATCGTTATTTGTTTTTAGGTGGCGCTAACGGTTTATCTATTGAACAATATTTAGAAAAAGAATTAACTGATATTAGCAAAAATGCGCAACAACAAGATGCACAAGACGTTGTTTTATATGGCTTTGGTCGTATTGGTCGCTTGTTAGCTCGTTTGTTAATTGAACGCGCTGGTCCTAGCTGTAAATTAAATTTACGTGCTATTGTCTTGCGTCCAAGCAAAGGCGCTGACGATCTAGAAAAACGTGCCAGCTTATTACGTCGTGATTCTGTTCATGGTGCTTTTAACGGTAGTATTACTGTTGATAAAGAGCATAATGTGATTAAAGCTAATGGTGCTTTTATTCAAGTTATTTATGCTAATTCGCCAAGTGAAATTGATTATACTGCTTATGATATTAAAAATGCGTTAGTAGTTGATAATACTGGGATTTGGACTGATGAAGAAGGTTTAGGGCAACATTTAAAATCTAAAGGTGTTGAAAAAGTTTTATTAACAGCCCCAGCTAAAGGTGATATTAAAAATATCGTTTATGGCGTAAACCATGACATGATTTTACCAACAGATAAAATCATTTCAGCAGCAAGTTGTACCACCAATGCGATAACTCCTGTACTTAAAGCCTTAAATGACAAATATGGTATTCGTAATGGTCATGTTGAAACCATTCACTCATATACTAATGATCAAAACTTAATTGATAATTATCACAAAGCACCTCGTCGTGGTCGTAGTGCGCCGTTAAATATGGTTATTAGTACGACTGGTGCAGCAAAAGCGGTTGCTAAAGCATTACCTGAATTAAAAGGCTTGTTAACAGGCAACGCGATTCGTGTTCCAACCCCAAATGTGTCTATGGCGATCATGAACTTGAATTTAAAAGAAGCAAGTTCAAAAGAAGAGTTAAATAACTATTTACGCCAAGTATCATTAGATTCTGAACTACAAAATCAAGTTGATTACACCGCTTCAACTGAAATTGTTTCAACCGATTTAGTCGGCTCACGTTATGCAGGTGTTGTTGACTCACAAGCAACTATTGTTGATGAAGATCGTGCAGTATTGTATGTATGGTACGATAATGAATTTGGTTACAGTTGTCAGGTAGTACGAGTAATGCTTGAAATGGCTGGAATATACGTACCAACATTACCGTTAAAATAATAGCTATATTCGTTTTATTCATTAAGTGGTTTATTTTAATGCGTTAAAATGATCACTTAATTTTTGGTATTAGTATTATTTAGATAATAAAAAATCCGATAACGTAAAGTTATCGGATTTTTGTTTTCTGAATTCGGATTATAAATTTATATTCTGTTTATACCCATTTCATTAATTAAGTGATATTGCTATTAATCTAAATCATCAATAAACTGTACCGCACGACCAATGTAAGACGCTGGAGTGAGCGCTTTTAATGAATCTTTAGCGCTTTGGGGTAACTCAAGGTTATCGATAAAACTGCGCATAGAATCACCATCAACACGCTTGCCGCGAGTTAAATCTTTTAGTTTTTCATAAGGTTTTTCGATACCGTAACGACGCATTACTGTTTGTACAGGCTCAGCCAATACTTCCCAGTTTTTATCTAATTCATTCAGTAAATTTTGTTCGTTAACTTCTAATTTACTAATACCTTTTAAGGTTGCTTGATAAGCAATTAAGCCATGTGCAAAACCAACGCCTAAGTTACGTAATACGGTAGAGTCTGTTAAATCGCGTTGCCAGCGAGAAATGGGGAGTTTTTGTGCTAAATGGGTAAATAATGCATTAGCAATACCTAAGTTACCTTCTGAATTTTCAAAATCAATCGGGTTAACTTTGTGTGGCATGGTTGAAGAGCCAATCTCGCCTGCGATGGTTTTTTGTTTAAAGTGACCCAGAGCAATGTAGCCCCAAATATCACGGTCATAGTCGATTAATATAGTATTAAAACGACAAATCGCATCAAATAATTCAGCAATATAATCATGCGGCTCTATTTGCGTGGTAAAAGCATTCCACGACAACCCTAAAGATTCAACAAACGTTTGTGAAAATTCATGCCAGTTCACTTCTGGGTAGGCACTTATATGAGCATTATAATTACCAACAGCGCCGTTAATTTTACCTAACAGTGCAACGTCTGCAATTTGCTGACGTTGGCGTTTTAAACGTAAATAGACATTGGCCATTTCTTTCCCAAGCGTACTTGGTGAAGCGGGTTGACCATGAGTACGACACATCATTGGAATATTTTTGTATTCAACGGCTAAAGCTTTTATCGCGGCTAAAATTTTATCTAGTTCTGGCAATAAAATATTTTTACGACAATCAGTTAACATTAAACCATGCGATAAGTTATTAATATCTTCAGAGGTACAAGCAAAGTGAATAAATTCAGTAACCGCATTTAATTCAGCATTATCGGCCACTTGTTCTTTTAAAAAATATTCAACAGCTTTTACATCATGATTTGTTGTTGCTTCAATGGCTTTAATGCGTAATGCATCTTCTTCACTAAAATTATCAACAATGGCATTCA
Source organism: Alteromonadaceae bacterium (assembly GCA_015491935.1). Taxonomy (GTDB): domain Bacteria; phylum Pseudomonadota; class Gammaproteobacteria; order Enterobacterales; family Alteromonadaceae. The sequence continues at coordinate 8,706 of WGGB01000281.1, read as the reverse complement.
ACGTAGCAGTTGCTTGCTCACTAAAAGCAGGAACTTCATTAATTTGTTCGGTTTGAGCTAATTTTTGTAACCAGCGCACTTCAACAGTGACGCGATATTTAATTAATCCAAACTCACTAAATATTGGACGTAATACTTTAACTTTACTGCCATAACGACCATCGACTGGTGAAATTGCGCTTAATGCTGAAAGTTCCATAGTTGGTTCCTAAGATTGTGGTTAAATTTATTTACTACTTTTAAAGTTTACAATTAATCTTTATTTTAGGCATAACAATATTAGTTTAAATAGGCTAAATATTGTTGTGCGCACTGTACTATTTTTTTACGTGAAAACAAAATATTGCGGCGCTTGCCGCCAACTTGCCGCCATAATACTGCGCTACGAATACCCGCGAGTAATAACGCTCTAATTTTATTTTGGTTATGGGGTTGTTTTAAAATAGCAGGATCACCCGCCACCTGAATACGTGTGCCTAGTGGACTAATAACGTCGGTATAAATACTCGCAAAACTCGCTAATATAGGTTCACTCGTTAGTTCAAAGTGCTCAAGCTGACGTTTAACTTGTTCAATGCGCTGTGCCAATTCAGCCAGTGCTTGGGGCTTTTTCATTAAACGGCGTTCTAAATTAATTAAGCTAATAATATAGCGAGTTAATTCTGGATCTTTTTGTTTGTTTTTATCACCTAAATGATCAACTAATACTTGTAAACCAAGCGCTAAATTTTGATTATTTGCGCCATAAACGGCTAAGGTATTTTCAGGTGAAGTGTTTAATATGCTATTAAGCAAAATAGTTAATTGTTCTTGCTCTACATTACCAGTACGTGAGCATTGTTTAACTAAATAAGCAACTTGACAAATAGCCGCAAAAGTAAGTGTTTGATCTTGTATTGACATAATTTACCAAAGATTAAATTTATGAAATATTAGCGAATTAGTTGATTAATAATGCCGCCACCTAAGCAAACATCATCTTGGTAAAACACAACCGATTGACCTGGTGTTACGGAACTTTGTGGTTGGTCAAAATCTATGCGAAATTCATTTTCACTGTTGTTGTTGGTCGTTTCATTGTTGGATGTTTTATTAAGGGGCGTTACAGTACAAGCAACATCATTTTGACGATATCGTGTTTTAACCGTGCATTTAAACGGTTCGGTTACTATTTTTCTATTTACCCAATGTAATTGATTGGCATATAAACCTTTTGAAAATAGACGCGGATGATCATGACCTTGGCCAACAATTAATACATTACGCTCCATATCTTTATCAACCACATACCAAGGTGCTTCACCAGCCGTTGCTAAACCGCCAATACGTAGACCTTTGCGTTGACCAAGCGTGTGATACATTAAACCGTCATGTTTCCCTACTTCAACACCTTCAGCACTTTCTATAATACCGGGTTGGGCAGGTAAGTATTGCCCTAAAAAGTCTTTAAATTTACGTTCACCAATAAAACAAATCCCCGTACTGTCTTTTTTGTTATGCGTAATTAAAGCAGCTTTTTCAGCAATGGCACGCACTTCTGGTTTTTCTATATGACCTACAGGGAATAGCGTTTGTGCTAATTGCTTATCACTTAACGTATATAAAAAATAACTTTGATCTTTGTTATTGTCACGACCTCTGATCATTGCCCATTGTCCATCACGCATCTCACGTTGAACATAATGACCTGTCGCAATATAATCAGCACCTAGATCTTCACAGGCAAATTCTAAAAAGGCTTTAAATTTAATTTCTTTATTACACATAATATCAGGATTAGGCGTACGCCCAGCTTTGTATTCAGCTAAGAAATATTCAAAAACATTATCCCAATATTCGGTAGCAAAATTTATAGTATGCAATTTTATGCCTAATTTATCACAGACTTGCTGTGCATCCTTTAAATCTTCAGCGGCAGCACAATATTCATCCGTGTCATCTTCTTCCCAGTTTTTCATAAATAATCCTTCAACTTGATAACCTTGCTGTTGAAGTAAATAAGCAGAAACAGAGGAATCAACACCGCCAGACATGCCAACGATAACGCGAGTTTGTTCTATAGGTTTTGGTGTTTGTACTGAAGATGTTGCCGTCATTAAGAGAAATTCCTAAAAGTCACTAAAATAATATCTTTAAGCTTTGCGGTATAACGCCATAGCTAATTTTAAGCGCGATATTGTAGCATGAGGATAAAAAGGGATATAGTTTTAGTTTTCTATTTAAAGAGGAAAATATCATCGTGTACTTATTAGAGATGAATTAGGAAGATAACGGTTTTATCTTTGCCTTTTATCTTATTTGTTACTTGAGTTTGTTGTCATAAGTGTGTAATTTCCAAGTTATTGTTTTAAATTTTGTTGCCAAATTAAAAAATTGTGATCGAAAAAAAACTACAACATTTTTATATTGCTCAAGAGCAATCTATTTATTTATTAAGCCATAAAGATGCCACTAAACTTAAGCGTTGGGTGCAGTTGTGCCAAGAGCAACTTACGCAACTAGGCTATCAAAAAATATTATTGATAGGTAAGGGGGCTTATGGTTTTGTTTTTGGCGGCATAAATAAAAAAGGTGGTGCAGTTGTTTTTAAATTTTCACGATTAACATTACCACAACATATACAAGACAGATTAGGTGAAGAGGCTGAAATTCAAGCTGAATTAAATCACCCACAAATACCTAAAGTTATTGAATACCGAAAAATAAAACGCCAAAATATTTTGCAAATGACTCGGGCTAAAGGAATAGATTTAGAACAAATATCACATCAACAAGGGCCATTACCGCCCGAGTTTATTGTGAATATTGCGCTACAACTTGCCAATATATTATTGTATTTACGAGACAGCAAAAATCATAGCAAGGGTAAACCTTATGTGCATGGCGATATAAAACCCTCTAATATCGTCTATGATGAAATTAGCGATACTATCGAATTAATTGATTGGGGCTCTGCGGTTATTGCTCAGCTTGATGTTAATGGCCAATCAACCGCTAATAACGTGATGGATTTAATGAGTAGTGATTTACAAAACTCTAATGCTCGTTTGGGCGATGTGTACTTTATTGGACCTGAACAAATTAGCGGTGGCTTATCATCCCCACGTTTTGATGAACAAGGGTTAGCCGCAACCTTATACGCATTAGCATCAGGTCAATCATGTCGTTATGGTCATAAAGTTATTACGCCCAATTCGTTGGGTTTACCACAAATGTTAGCAAAAACAATAACGGCTATGTTAGATGATGATATAAAAAAGAGGCAACAAGCGGGTGATTATTTTTTTAAAAACCTACACGTATTACGTCATTTAGTTTTAGCTAAAAATACAAGCCCCAGTGATATAAAAGCCATTATTCCTACCTGGTTAAAAAGTGGCAATATTGAAGTTGATACCGTCGTTTATGGTTCTCGTAAATCTTTTTTACGTGCTTCTTTTGATGATAATTCTAAAGAAAGTGATGAACTTGCCAATGTTGACGACGTACAGTTAGAAAAATATTATAAGAACTACCTTATTGGTATGGGTGACACAGAAAAAGCATTTATTGCTGCGGTTAGCCGTTTAGGCAGCTTTCCTGTGGTTGGTGGTTTGGCAATACGATGGGAAAAAGAGGGCGTTTATATCGACTCTAATCTAACCATGTTTGATCCTAGTTTAAAACGCTCATTCAATAGTGCGGTTAATAATATGGTACAATTAGCACAAGGTATTTTTCGAGTGGGTATGTTTAAAAGCTGTCTATTTAATGCGCGAGCTACGTTACACGTTGAACGTGAACATGAAAAAACACCTTTTATTGCAGATAAATCCCAACAGATCCCTTTTGAAGTGAGCGATGTGCCTGAAATGGATGATATTACTCGTTTACATTCTTACTTTGAAGACGGTAAAGATCCTGATGAATACCTTTATTTACCCGATGAAATTATGGCAGAATTAGCAAAGCTTAATTTAATTCATCATACTGGCTGTATTATTTTTGAAGTATTACCTAAGCATTTGAAAATACATAGCTATTTAAGGTTGTTAAACCATGAAAAACAAAGTGAATTTAAACAATGCTTAGCTAATATTTTAAAGCTATTACCAACGATTACCGGACTTGGCATTTCAGGTTTTATGAAGTTGCCCTATAAAGATACTCGATTTTTTGAACATATTAATAGCTTACCTGATAATTTTTATCCTAAAAACCCAAAATTAAGTACATAAACTTATTTATTTAAAGAAGACCCCATTATGAATGATAAAACTGAAACTCAAGCACAAGACGAAGAACAAAATTTTCCAGATAGTCATATTGGAGAAATGGCATGGATTGATCTTTCGGTACAAAATGCAGGTGAAATAAAAGATTTTTACCAAGAAGTTATTGGCTGGCAAAGCGAAGCAGTATCTATGGGCGATTATGATGACTACGCCATGAATTCACCTGAAACAGGCGAAGCCATTACAGGAATTTGCCACGCAAAAGGCGTTAACAGTGATTTACCTGCGACATGGATGCCTTATTTTATCGTTGCCGATATAGAACATTCTACAGCACAAGTTAGTGCACAAGGCGGCGAATTATTAACGCCAATAAAGTCGATGGGTAATGATAAATACGTGGTATTAAAAGATCCTGCAGGTGCTATTTGCGCCTTGTATCAAAAAGCATCTAATTAATGCTAAACCGACACTAGGATAATAAGTTGCAAATAGTTCTAAAAACATTATCACCTTTTATAAATAATCGTCACAGTATCATTAGGTTATGTTTACTTGTGATAATTTGCTTAAATTTATTGATTTCAGTACAAGCACAAGCACAAACGCAAACCATCAGGGTTTTTGGTCCTCATAGCGCCATAGATCCCGTGCATAAATATTTTATTGAATTAACCAAGCTTATTTTAAGTAAAACGGCTAAAAATCACCCAACAAAAATAAAGTTGATTGAAAACATGGACGTAACACAAGGGCGTTTATTACGACAATTTGAGCTAAATAAAGCTGATATTTTATGGACCGCAACCAATATTGACCGAGAAAAGCGCTTTTTACCTATTAGGATCCCGTTATTTAAAGGCTTACTTGGTTATCGAGTCGCATTGATCAGAAAAGATGAATTAGAGCAATTTAAAAAGATAAAAACACCCGCACAGCTTAAATCCTTGATCGCCTGTCAAGGAGCACATTGGCCTGATTCTGATATTTTAGAAGATAATGGTTACTTAGTTTCACGCGTTGTACATTATGATGCAATGTTTAAAATGCTTGCTAGAAAGCGGTGTGATTATTTTCCGCGCGGTATTTTTGAAGCTTACGTAGAACAACAATCAATGCAAAAGCAATTTCCTACACTGGTGGTCATGGACAACTTTATATTACATTATAAATTTCCTATTTATTTTTTTGTTAGGCATGGCAATGAAAAACTAGCTCAACGGTTAAGGCAAGGTTTACTTATGGCTCAACAAGATGGTAGTTGGCTACGTTTGCTTAAGCATCATCGAGTGACCAAACACTTATTTCCGTTATCTCAGTGGAAAAACAGACATTTTTTTGAATTAACCAATAATGAATTACCTAAAGAAACGCCTGTTGCCGATAAAGCCTTGTGGTTTAATTTAAAGACGGGAGATTAAGTTGGTTAATAGCTTGCCTGATTTAATTCATTTTAAAAACTTAAAGTCAACTGCATTTCCATTATGGATAAAGTCGGTAAATATAAACAAATAAAAACCACGCTACGTTTTGCCGTATTTTTAGTCTCATGTTTACCAAACGGTATAACAACGACAAAATATTTTAATATAAAATACCGAGCATCAATATTTTATTATTTATAGGCCTCTATTTAATGCGTTATTTTAAGTCAAGCTTGTTAGTGTTTTTTAGTTTTAGTTCTTTTATTTCATTAGCTCAACCAGCGGCTCAGCCATCAAATAATTGCCAAAATACGACTGATTTTTCACCTCAACCAATTTTTGATGAAAAGGAAAAAGGTATATATTTTTTTCATCGCTGGGCAAATTGGTTACATATTAAAACTAAAGTAAAAACATTAAAAAATGAGTCTGCTTTTTTCTTAAAGGAATGTAAAAAAACACCTCAAGATTTGGCTGAATTAGAACGGCATTTACGCAATAAAATATATATAAGGGATGCTGAAGTTACCTTCGTAAAAAACACCGATAAGATAAATGTTAAAACATGGGATAATTGGTCTTTATTGCCAACCGCAAGTTTTGGTCGAAAGGGTGGAAAAAACAATTTTAGCTGGGGGATTCAAGAACGCAACTTATTGGGTTTAGGGATTTATACTAAACTAGAATCATATAGTGATCCGCAACGTACGGGCAAACGTTTAATTAGTAAAATTCCATTATTTCAGCAGCAAAATACCGATTTAAACTTAATTTTTGCAAACAATGATGATGGTCAACAGCGGAGTGTTTTTTTAATAAAAGATTTTGTTAGTTTTCATTCTGATTTTGCTTACTCTCTTGGTTTTAATAATGAAACAAGAGTTGATACTCTATTTCAAAATGGTGAAGATAAAGCTAAGTTTAAACATAGAATAAAATATAAAAAAATGGGGTATTCTTGGTTAAAAACTAATACTGATAATTATGCAATACGTTATAGTGTTGGTGTTACACAAAATGAACAAACTTTTAGCGCTTTAAATAATTCTTTTAATAACTTACCGTCACAAATACTTCCTGACAATAGACAACTTAACTATCCTTGGTTTGGTTTTGAATACATAGAAAAAGATTTTAAAAAGTTAACTAATATTCATTTGATTTCTCAAATTGAAGATTTTAATAACGGTTGGCAATTTAATACCAAAATAGGTGTTGCTAATGGTAATCAAAAAAATTCTGCATGGGGAATTTTACAAGCTGAAATAAATAAAGGTTTTATGTTTGATCAAGATTTTTTGATATTTAACTTTAAAGTGTTTGATGACCTTTATAAAAATAACAACCGAGTTTTTATAAAATTAAAAAGTGAATATTTTCATCATTTATCAGAACAATGGGTTTTATACTTAAATAATGTTAATGTGGTTTCAAAAAATCAATATATTGATCAACCCGTCTCTATTGGTGGCGATACAGGGCTTAGAGGTTTTCCTTTACAATACCAACAAGGAAAAAACTCAATAAAACTATCCTCTGAATTAAGATATTATCCTCACATTAATTTATTGAAAATGCTTGATGTCGCAGGGGTTGCTTTTATTGATGCAGGTAATGCTTTTGGTGGCACTAATGTCAATAATATTGAAAATGGCTGGTTGTATTCTATAGGTATTGGCGCGCGATTTTACTCTCCACATTCTAGTAAAGAGCACCATGTTATTCATATTGATCTTGCTTTTCCAAGATCTAATAACGCTAATATAAACAACGTTGAGTTACGTTTTCAGCTAAAGGAATCATTTTGAGCGCTCTAGCAAAAATAAAAATCAAACTAATGGAAAACTATAAAAATAAGCTGATGATAAGTTTGTTTTTTTTACTATCATTTTTATCTTATTCATCATTAGCAAGTAATATTAATAAAGCTCATCAAGTGAGTAAAACGGCTAATAAAGTTGTTTTATTCAATCAAAACAATCCGCAATTTAAGTCATTGTTTCAATGTAATAAAAGTTTTAATTATAATATTTCTTTAGGTGGAATTCAGGCTGGAACATTGCAAAGAAACATTCTATGGCAAAATAATAAGGCAATTATTAACTCTAAAGGAAATGCTAAAATATTAGGTATAGGATCAACATATACACAAACCGTTAACTTACATTGGTCTGAAAAAAGTCAGCGTTTTTATACCGATAATTTTAGCCAAATTATTAAAGGCTTAGATTCAAGAAATATGAAGGCTAAAATTACCGATAATGGTACTTTTTCAGCGGTAATTCTTGATGGTGAAAAAACACAATACACGAGTAAAAAAAATCCTCTCTACGATCTTGATACTTTAGGCGAACAGTTAAGGTTAGAACTTATTAAAGGGAGCAATATTATTAATTTATACCGACAAGCCAGTGATAAAATTAAACATTATCAATTTAAAGTGGTAGGTAAAGAAAGCATAAATGTAAAACCTTGGGGTAAAGTTGAGACCATTCGTTTAAATGAGATTGGCGATTTTGGTGATACTGTTTTATGGTTTTCGCCAATCCATGATTATCAATTAATAAAAGCTAAAATAGACGCTTTTATTACACCTGTTGTCACCTTAACGGCATTTAATAATGAATGTGTTCAAGCTAAATAGTTATCAAGTTTATTTAGCTTTATTATCTTCATAATTACTCTATCTTTTTCAATTCTGGCTTGGTTAAATTAATAACAGGGTAATAAATTTATTCATTCTTTTACTAATAACGATCATATTAGGTATTTGTTTTACTGGTGTGTGAGCATATAAAGATCATATGCTCACTTTTATTCCTTTATAAAATAGAATGTTTTTTTATAAGCAACATAAATAAGTTAGTTGCTTATAAAGTTAATGTTCTTTTTTTAACGTCGATAATAATTTATAAACCAGCGGCATAACTAAAGTAACCAAAGGAATTTGTACCAATAACCCCGAAATTATTGCCACGGCTAAAGGTTGCTGCATTGCAGAGCCTTGACCCAAGGCTAAAGCTAGTGGAAATAATGCTAATATAGCGGCAACCGTGGTCATGGTTATC
>WGGB01000280.1 GCA_015491935.1 Alteromonadaceae bacterium | reverse complement strand
TTTGATGAAGTACAAACAGGTGTGGGGCGTTTAGGCGCTTTATATGCCTATATGGATTTAGGTGTAACCCCTGACATTTTAACCACAGCAAAAGCACTAGGTGGCGGTTTCCCCATTGGCGCGATGATAACCACAACCGAGATTGCCAAGCATTTAAAAATTGGTACGCACGGTAGCACTTACGGTGGTAATCCATTAGCCTGTGCGGTTGGTGAAGCAGCTTTTGATACCGTGAATACGCCTGAAGTATTAAATGGCGTAAAAGCGAAAGCTGAGCTATACAAAGCAGGGTTATTAGCCATTAATGAAAAATATAACGTGTTTTCAGAAATTCGCGGTAAAGGTTTATTAATAGGCGCGGTATTAACTGAAAAATACCAAGGTCAAGCAAAAGCATTTTTAATGAAAGCCATGGATGAAGGTGTCATGGTATTAGTGGCAGGTGCAAACATAGTTCGTTTTGCGCCAAGTTTAATTATTCCTGATGAAGATATTCAAGAAGGTTTAGCTCGCTTTGAAAAAGCCGTAGCTGCTATGGTTAACGCTTAAATATTCTCATGGTGGGCAAAATGCCCACCCTACAATTTACGTAGGGTGGTGCAATGAGGAACGAATTGCCCACCGCAATATAAAACGACAACGATAGGCAAAATTGCTTAATTAAACCTAGGACCTAGATCCTAGGATCTAGGTCCTAAAAACAATCAACCGAGACAACTTATGATAATAATACGCCCTATTCAAGCCAGCGATTACGATGCTCTACATCAAATAGCCGTTGAATCAGGACACGGTTTCACCTCTTTACCCGTTAATGAAGAATTGCTAAAAAAACGTATTACCCATTCTGAGCATTCTTTTGACTTAGCTGTGAATGAACCAGGTGATCAGGGCTATTTATTTGTAATGGAAGATACCACAACAGGTGAAGTAGTAGGCACTAGTGCTATTGAAGCATCCGTTGGCTTAGATGCGCCCTTTAATCATTATCATTTAGGTAAAATTGTTCATTGTTCACGTAAATTAAATATTTATAATACGGTTGAGACATTAACATTATGCAATGATTTAACGGGTACTACTGAAATATGCACTTTATTCTTAAAAAATAGCCATAGAGCAAACCGTAATGGACGCTTTTTATCACGTTTTCGGTTTTTATTTATAGCAGAGCATAGCAAACGATTTTCAGATAAAATTATTGCCGAAATGCGAGGCGTTTCTGACACGCAAGGTAATTCACCTTTTTGGGCTTGGCTACAAGAGCATTTTTTCTCAATTGATTTTCCAACCGCAGATTATTTAACGGGTATTGGCGACAAAGAATTTATTGCTGAATTAATGCCTAAACATCCTATTTACGTAAATTTACTGTCTAAAGAAGCACAAAAAGCAATTAATCAGGTGCATGATAATACGGCACCAGCGCTACGTTTATTAGAAGCCGAAGGTTTTGAGCGCAGTGGTTACGTTGATATATTTGATGCTGGACCTACCGTACAAAGTTTAAAACATCATATTGAAACAATTAAAAATAGCCAGACTTTCATTACAAAAATCAACGATAAAGCCAATTTTCAAAATAATTATATATTATGTAATAGTGCACTAAAGGGCTTTAGAGCGGTACAAGCCAGTGCAGAGATTAATGGCGAATATATTTATATTACTAATGAAGTTGCTCACGCATTACAAGTACAAAATAATGATGTGGTACGTATAGTAAAAAATTAATCACATAAAAAATAAAAGTTTGCTGGGAACAATAAAAATTATTTTCCATTAAAAAAGGCTGCAATGCAGCCTTTTTTAATTAAACATTTTAATTAAAGCAATGAATTAAAACAAATCATCATCAATATCAAACAAGACATCACAACCCGATTTAGCTGAAGCTATTAACGATATTCTCCGTGGTAATAAACGCGTAAAGTAGTAACGTGCCGTTTTTAATTTACTCTCATAAAAATCATCACCTGTTGCCTGTTTAGCCAAAGCTACAGCAGCCATTTTTGCCCAAACAAAGGCCATTGCGGTATAACCAAACACGTGTAAATAGTCGTTAGCCGCCGCACCTATTTCATTAACATTATGCGTTGATTTTTCTAATAAATAATCGCTTAATTCAACCAAATCATCTACTGCTGTGGTTAATGGTTCAATGAATTCTTGCATATTATCATTTTGATTTTCATTAATATAAGCCCGCATTTCATCAATAAAGACTTGCATTAACTGTCCTTTTGAGCCAACAACTTTACGCGCGAGTAAATCCATGGCCTGAATACCATTAGTACCTTCATAAATTTGCGTAATACGCGCATCACGTACTAATTGCTCTTGTCCCCATTCACGAATAAAACCATGACCACCAAAAACTTGTTGCCCTGTTACCGTATTTTCAAAGCCTAAATCGGTAAAAAAAGCTTTCGCCAACGGTGTCATTAATGCCGCTAAGGCTTCACCTTTTGCTTGCTGCTCACCTTCACCATAAGTAGCATAATCAAGTTGCATAGCAATATAGGTAGATAAAGCACGACTACCTTCATTTAACGCTTTCATATTTAATAGCATACGACGAACATCGCCATGCACCATAATAGAATCAGCTTCTTTGCCAATATTTTTTAAGCCAGTTGCTGCCTTGCCTTGTAAACGATCTTTGGCATATTCCAATGCATTTTGATACGAACGCACTGCTGCGCCTAAACCTTGAATACCCACGCCAATACGTTCAAAATTCATCATGGTAAACATACAAGCTAAGCCTTTATTTAACTCGCCGATTAAATAGCCTTTGGCACCATCAAAATTCATCACACACGTAGCGGAAGCATTAATCCCCATTTTATGCTCTATTGAACCACAGCTAACATTATTGCGTTCACCTAAAGTTTCATCGTCATTAACATGAAATTTAGGCACTAAAAACAATGAAATACCACGAGGCCCCGCAGGTGCATCAGGTAATTTTGCTAGCACTAAATGAACAATATTTTCCGTTAAATCATGCTCACCACCGGTAATAAAAATTTTACTACCAGTAATGCTGTAACTACCATCATCTTGTGGTATTGCTTTAGTGCGAATAATACCTAAATCTGATCCTGCATGAGATTCAGTTAAACACATAGAAGCTGACCAGTCGCCTGCATACATACGCGTTAAATAACGTTGTTTTAGTTCTTCACTACCATGTTTGGCTAAGGATAACGCAGCACCCGCAGTTAATACGGGATATAATGTAAAAGAAATATCAGCCGAGCACAGCATTTCTTCGTGTTGTGCAGTCAATATTTTAGGCATTCCCATACCACCATATTGCGGATCACCACCTAGTGCTGGCCAGCCTCCTTCAACATAAGTATTAAATGCGTCTTTAAAACCAGGAGCGGTTGTAACATCACCATGATTAAAACTAACACCCGTTTCATGACCTTGTTGAGAAATAGGGGCAATTTCTTGCTCCGCAATTTTCGCACATTCTTGCAAAATCGCTTCAGCGGTGTCTTTATCAACATTTTCAGCTAATTTAGGTAATTGTTGCCACATAGCATCAGCTTTAAATACATCAAACAGTAAAAAGCTCATGTCTTTTAAGGGAACTCGGTAATCGGCCATGCCTATGCACTCCATTTTTATACGATATTTATCTATAATTAAGTGGTATTAAATTTCAAACAAACAATTTAAACAAGTGTTTAAATATAGCATTTATAAGTAAAATGTAAAGGCTAGTTGTTATTCAAGCTTGAATTAAGCTAGAGTTAATAATAGTTTGCTAATGACATTAATGTTTTATAACGTTTAAATTATGGGTGCTATTGTGAATTTTAGCCACTTACTATTAATTATTTATATTTTGCTAAGCTCATGCTGTTTCGCCGAGCAAATTAGCTTTGTTAAAAAAGATCTTGACGATAAAATTCAATTTAACTATCAATGGCTTGATCATCAAAAAACATTGCAAAGTTTAAATTTTGTTTTACCCAAATCAGCCGTTTTTGACCGCTTTAGACAATTTAAAAGCTATAAAAGTGATTTTGCTGAGGCTTATGTTCATAAAGCGCTACAGGCTTGTATTCAAAAAAAACCACTTAAAGGTGTTAGAGTCGCTTTTAATAAAATACAAGGCCATACTAAAATTAACATTATGGGTAAAAACCCAGTTAATGTTAACAATGCCCATAGCGAAATTGCAAAATTACACAATCAGTTTTTTGATGAATACTTGGCAAAAAATAATTACCAACGTTTTACTAATTACAACGGAGTACACGCAGTAAAACC
>WGGB01000279.1 GCA_015491935.1 Alteromonadaceae bacterium | reverse complement strand
GACTTAATGCACTGTTGTTTTTGCTGAAGTTTGTTCTGGCGGTACGCCATATTCAGAAAAACACAACAAAGCGGATATACGTACGTATTCGGCTATTTCAAAAAAGGCTTGTTCGTTGTCTTCATCTTCTTCAATATCTTCTGTTAAATTAGCTATTTCAACAAAATCATTCAGCACTTCTTTAACATCACTTGAGAGCTCTTTAGTGTTTTTTTGCTGCAAACCAAAGCCTAAAGTAAAACCTTGCACCCAACTACATAACCCTTTGCTGCGCTCTGCTAAGCTGTCATCGTCATCAGGGATCAATGGTGTAAAAGAAAAGTCATCGTTTAATATTGCTTGCCACAACTCATTATATAAACGTGAAAAGGCTTCACTAATCGTTTGGGGGAGTTTTTCTCCGTTATTAAGCAAATCAGTAATAAATGCCAAATAACTTTGCTTGTTATCACTGCCTCGTTGACAGGCGTCTTCAAAAGTAAAGCCGCCACAAATTAAGCCTGCAAGCACACCATGCACTTCACTAGCGTGCAATTGCACACCCGCAGAAGTAATAAGCGCTTGTAAGGTTGCAAAATCAAAAACAGTGTTTGTTGAATTATTTTTTGTCATATAAATAATTATTTAAAAGCTAATTGAGTAACGCTATCCTACCACTGGCAAAAAATTGATACCAGAAAAAGGCATTTTCAAGCCTTATTCTTTGGATAAAAAAACGCATAAGGTATAAATTCAACAGTTATTGTTTAAAAAACAACTGAACAGTCAAGCAATTAACAAAAAAGTCTTTTAAAGGGTTAATTCAGTAAAAAAGTTAGCTATACTAATAAAGAAACTTCTGGGGTGTTTGTATGTTAACTATGTCCCTGAGCCGATAAGTTTTATTTCAGGAAATACAACATTTTCTATTGCGTAAGCCCGACTCGTATCGGGAAACCTACGGAGAATGCGCTATTTCCGCCTTGAGCACACGGTGTTCAAGGGCTGAAGTTGGCTGCGGCATCTTGGAAGTTTCACTCACTTTTTATGCTGCATCTTATTCTACTATTAAATTTGCTTTTTCCCTCTAAAAAGCTCTACAATTTCTTTCTCTTATTTCTTTCTCTTATTAATTATTATCTATTCATGAGTTGTCATTCAAAAGCCATCGCTATAATCGATTCTGGCGTCGGTGGACTTTCCATCACCCAAGCTATTCAGCAATATTTACCCAATGAAAAGCTAATTTACCTAGCAGATAATTATTATGCACCTTATGGTGAAAAAACAGCTGATTTTATTCAACAACGAATAAATTTTATTGCGCAAAAATTTATTGAACAAGGCTGCAAAGCTATTGTTATTGCTTGTAACACTGCAACGGTTATTGCTATCGATCAACTAAGAGCACAGGTTAGTATTCCTGTTATTGGTGTAGAACCCGCCATTAAACCCGCTAGCGAACAAAGTAAAAATAAAAAAGTCGGTATTTTAGTGACTCAAGCCACCAGTGAAAATGAGCGCTTTTTAGCATTAATAAAAGCACATCAAAATGGCAGTGAGGTTTTTATTCAATCTTGCCCCGGATTAGTTGAATTAATAGAGCAAGGGCAACTTAATAGCAGCGCTTGCCAACAATTATTACAACAATATGTCTCTCCATTAATCAATAAAAATATAGACACTTTAGTGCTGGGCTGTACTCATTATCCTTTTTTGAAACAACAAATTTTAAACATAACGGGCAAGAGTATTAATTTGCTCGAAACAGCGAAACCTGTTGCTATGCAGTTAGCAAAAAGATTAGCGAAGAAAAATTTATTGTCTAATGATTGTGAAAATGCACAAATAGATTTTTATAGTTCAAAATGTACTCTCGCTTACCAACAACTTTTTAGGCAATTATTTAATTTAAAATCAACGGCAGCCATTAATTTGCAACTATTCGATCAAAATCAAAAATCTGTTTAGCCATCTAGACGTAAAAAAACTTTCCTATTTTCGATTTTACCGTTAGAATTAACGTAATTAAATATTTCTATCTCTTTGGGCTAATTAACACGCATTACATTTAATTACCCTAAAGCTCAATTTATACCGAGGATTTATGTCCAAACAGCTTTTTACTTCTGAATCTGTATCAGAAGGTCATCCAGATAAAATTGCCGATCAAATTTCTGATGCGGTACTCGACGCTATTATTGCCAAAGACAAATACGCCCGTGTTGCCTGCGAAACTATGGTTAAAACAGGTGTTGCCATTATCTCAGGTGAAATTTCAACCTCAGCATGGATCGATTTAGAAGACTTAACCCGTAAAGTAATAAACGACATTGGTTATACCTCTTCTGAGGTCGGTTTTGACGGTGCAACTTGTGGCATTATTAACTTAATTGGTAAACAGTCAATTGATATTGCTCAAGGTGTTGACCGCAGCAAACCTGAAGATCAAGGCGCTGGTGATCAAGGGTTAATGTTTGGTTATGCCAGTAATGAAACTGACGTATTAATGCCAGCTCCAGTAACTTATGCTCATCGCATTGTTGAACGTCAAGCTGAAGCGCGAAAATCAGGATTATTGCCTTGGCTTCGCCCTGATGCAAAGTCACAAGTAACATTTATTTACGAAGATAATAAGCCTGTTGCCATTGATACGGTAGTGTTATCAACCCAACACAACCCAGATGTTAAGCAATCAGATCTAGTTGAGGCGGTAATGGAGCTTATTATT
Source organism: Alteromonadaceae bacterium (assembly GCA_015491935.1). GTDB lineage: Bacteria > Pseudomonadota > Gammaproteobacteria > Enterobacterales > Alteromonadaceae. The sequence goes on along the minus strand of WGGB01000279.1, from coordinate 1,377 downwards.
AAGCATACCTTACCTGAAGAATTACTCACCAAAGCCACTAAATTTCACATTAACCCAACGGGTAACTTTGTTATTGGTGGTCCTGTTGGCGATTGCGGCTTAACGGGTCGTAAAATTATTGTTGATACTTATGGCGGCATGGCGCGTCATGGTGGTGGTGCATTTTCAGGTAAAGATCCGTCAAAAGTTGACCGTAGTGCTGCTTATGCAGGACGTTATGTCGCAAAAAACATTGTTGCTGCGGGTCTTGCTGATCGTTGTGAAATTCAAATTTCTTATGCTATTGGAGTTGCACAGCCAACGTCAATTAACGTAGAAACCTTTGGTACGGGTAAAATATCTCAAGATAAATTAGAACGTTTAGTGCGTGAACATTTTGATTTACGCCCTTATGCCATTACTAAAATGCTTGATTTGCTACATCCTATGTACCAACAAACCGCCGCTTATGGTCATTTTGGTCGAACACCTGTTGAAACAACGCTTGATGGTGAAACCTTTACTACCTTTAGTTGGGAAAAAACCGATAAAGCTGACGATTTACGTAGCGCGGCTGGTTTGTAGCAATATAATCGCTTAACTATAAAATACCCCTCTACAAAAGGTGGGCAAAGTGCCCACCCTACTCCATTTTCCTATTTTATAGGGGGGTGTATAAAAAAATGATTGCCCATCTATTTATTCTATTTTCTTTAGCCGCTATTGTTTTTTAGCCGCTTCGCCCCTATCTTGTAAGATATTATTCCAGTTAATTTTTATTGCGATGTCAAAGCCACGTATATATCAAAATTCATCTTTTATATTAGGTGAAACTATTCCACTATCCGAAGAGGCCTTTGGTCATGTTATTCGGGTATTACGCTTATCTGTCAACGATATAATTATTTTATTTAATGGCAAAGAAGCTTGCCAATATACCGCCAAGTTGACCGATATAAGTAAAAAGCAAGCACACGTTGAAATACTTGCTAAACACGAAATAGACAATGAATCACCACTTAATATTCATTTAGGGCAAGGCATTTCACGCGGCGAACGTATGGATTTTACTTTACAGAAGTCGGTTGAATTAGGCGTTAATACTATCACGCCATTGTTTACTGAGCGTTGTGGTGTAAAACTTAATGGAGAGCGTTTAGAAAAAAAACGTCTTCAATGGCAAAAAATAGTGATCAGCGCGTGTGAACAAAGTGGTCGTTGTTTTGTTCCTGAAGTAAAACAAGCTATTACCTTGTCGCAATGGTTGGCACAAGAAACTGCCGCTTTAAAGCTTAACTTACATCCGCGCGCCAGCCATTCCATTATGAATCTAAAAGCACAAGCACATCGAGTTCGCTTATTAATTGGCCCAGAAGGTGGCTTAAGTGATGACGAAAT
>WGGB01000278.1 GCA_015491935.1 Alteromonadaceae bacterium | reverse complement strand
GCAGCCGCAGCTTGAGTTGCGGTATTAAAGCCTTCCCATTCAGTGCGCCCCGGTTCATTAATATGCACGTGCGAGTCAACCAAACCAGCCATTAAAACCTTGTTGCCCAGATCTTCTATTAAACAGTCTTCTACTAAACTGCCTTCTATTAAACTGCCATCGTCTTCACGCGCATTAAAATCGATATCATAAGGATGAATAGCATGAATAAGTTGGTTTTTTATTTCAACACACGCGGGGATCATTTCATCCCCTACAATGACGCGTTGACTACGTAAAGCAAAATGAGGATGTTCACTCATCACTTTGCTCCTTTATAAAAGCATGACTCTTGGGTTGTTTTAAAACCGCTTTAAAATCTCGCCACGCAATTTTTTTATGTTGCTCTTTGTTTTGATCTTCAACATTTTGTTGATAAAGGTTAATGATCTCTCCCGCAATAGACACGGCAACTTCCATTGGTTTTTTACCTGTAACAGCCGCTAAACCAATGGGGCTATGAATTTTCTGCACTAGTTTTTGATCAATACCTTGATGAGCAAAACGCTGCTGAAAACGCCGCCATTTAGTGGCTGAGGCAATTAACCCTAAATAGCAAAAATCATTTTGTTTAAGTATCGTTTGGCAAAGCTCAAAATCTAAGTGATGATTATGAGTCATAACAATAAAGTAACTATTGGCAGGCATACGATTAATTTCACCACAAGGATCATCGGTTACAACGGCCGTAATATTGCTCATATTGGTTAAATGCTCACAGCGAGAAAACTGCTCTGCTCGCTCGTCAACCCAAGTCACTTTAACAGGTAACGCTGATAATATTTGCACTAATGCTTGACCAACATGGCCTGCGCCAAAAAGCATAATATGAGTGTGTGTACTCGCAAAACATTCAAATAATAAGGTTACCGTTCCGCCACAACATTGCCCAAGTTGTGCAGCTAACTGAAAATGTTCTAAAGATTGACTGTTTTGACCTGACTGCAAGCATAGTGTTAACATTTTTTGTGCATGAGCAATCGCTTTATATTCAAGATGACCACCGCCAATAGTGTCAAAAGCATTCTTTTCAGTGATCAACATTTTTGTACCGCTATTACGCGGTGTAGACCCTGAAATACAAACAATAGTGATTAAAACATAAGCATCACCTCGTTGGGCACATTGTTGAGCAGCAGTTAGCCAATTCATTTTTTGCATTTAGCTATCCTTGACGAGCTTTTTTAGAGAGCATTCTTGCTGCACTTTCATTACCGCAAATAATATTCGTTCAGGCGTTGCCGGTGTATCAAGTTGTGGACTCATTTTATAATCACCAACACTAGCAATAGCATCGCGTAATGCAGACCATACTGAAATAGCTAACATAAATGGTGGCTCACCCACCGCTTTAGAGTTATAAATAGTTTGTTCACGGTTAGGATCATCTTTTAGTAATTCAACGCGAAAATCGGCGGGAATATCGGTGATCGCTGGAATTTTATAAGTCGCAGGATTGTTACTTAGCAAACGTCCTTTTTCATTCCATACTAACTCTTCTGTCGTTAACCAGCCTAAACCTTGTACAAAACCGCCTTCAATTTGGCCTTTATCAATAGCAGGATTGAGTGAAGCACCTACATCTTGCAATATATCGGTGCGTAGTAATTTATATTCACCCGTTAAGGTATCTATGATCACTTCTGATACTGCGGCACCATTAGCATAGTAGAAAAATGGTCTGCCTTTCGCCGTTTGACGATCAAAATGAATTTTTGGTGTTTTATAAAAGCCCGTAGCCGATAACGACACCCTATTCATATAGGCAAGCTGGACAAACTCAGCAAAGGATAATTCTTTTTCACCAAGCTGGACTCGGTTTTCAATGAATTTTACTTGTTCTGCCGTTATTGAAAAATGCTCAACGGCAAAGGCAATTAAGCGTTGTTTAATAGTTTTAGCTGCATTTTGTGCCGCTTTACCATTTAAGTCTGTGCCTGAAGACGCGGCAGTTGGTGAAGTATTCGGTACTTTATCGGTTCTTGTTGCACTAACGCCAACGGTATCACTGCTCACTTGAAATTCTTGTGCAACAATTTGCGCGACTTTGGTAAACAGCCCTTGCCCCATTTCAGTACCACCATGATTTAGGTGAATAGTACCGTCGGTATAAATATGCACCAACGCGCCAGCTTGGTTTAAATGCTGTACGGTAAACGAAATACCAAATTTTACGGGCGTAAGTGCGATCCCTTTTTTCAATATTGGGCTGTTTTGATTAAACTCAGTAATTTGCTGACGGCGTTGCTGGTAATCAGAGCTTTGTTCAAGCTGTTCAATGATTTCAGCTAAGTTATTATGTTCAACTTTTTGATGATAATGGGTCGTATTACGCTCATTTTGTTGATACAAGTTTAATTTACGAATTTCAAGCGGATCTTTACCTAAGTAGCGTGCAATATCATCCATCGCCATTTCAATGGTCATCATACCTTGTGGACCACCAAAACCACGAAAAGCAGTATGAGAAACAGTATTTGTTTTACAGCGATTACCGGTAACAAGCGCTTGTTCAAGATAATAGGCATTATCAGAATGAAACATCGCTCTATCAACAATGGCATCAGATAAGTCAGGTGAAAAGCCACAATTTCCATTGACGGTAATATTAGCGCCTTTAATTAATCCTTCATTATCAAAACCAATATGATAATTATTTTCAAAAGGATGTCTTTTACCCGTCATTTCCATATCGTCAACCCGCGACAAGCGTAATTTTACGGGTTTGTTAACCTTATCAGCTAAAATGGCCGCAATACACGCCCATGGTGCAGCATTAGTTTCTTTGCCGCCAAAGCCGCCACCCATTCGTCGTGTATCTACAATCACTTTATTTAGTGGGATATCAAGAACTTCAGCAACAAGCTTTTGCACTTCACTTGGGTGCTGCGAAGATGAATAAACCAACATACCACCCTCTTCAGTAGGTTCTACGCTAGAAATTTGCCCTTCTAAATAAAAATGCTCTTGTCCGCCAATACTAATTTCACCTTGTAATTGGTGCTTAGCGTTGTTAATTGCGCTTATAGCATCACCACGCTGCATACTAAAAGGAGGACGAACAAAGCTTTGTTGTGCTAATGCCTCTTTTACGGTTAACACTGGCGTTAACGCTTGATATTGTATCTTTGCTAAGAGTACGGCTTTTTTCGCTAACTCATGAGTAGTTGCAGCCACAGCAAAAATAGGTTGCCCGACATATTCAACAACTCCACTATTAGCTACATAAGCATCAATTGGCGCTAACACAGGATCGCCTTTAAATACCGGACCAATATCTATCTGCCCTGGCACATCATTTACCGTGATCACCGCAACCACGCCTTGCGCTACTTTCACCGCAGATAAGTCAATATGGGTAATTTTGGCATGAGCATAGGCGCTTTTACCAATAGCAGCATGAAGTTGCCCTTTCACTTCAACTTTATCATCAATATAAAGAGCAGCACCTGTTACATGTTGAACAGCACTTTCATGTTTTTTATTTGCGCCAACGCCCTCTATTTTTAACGGTTTATCTTTATGGCTTACATTAGTTAAATTACGCATGATCAATCACCTGTGTCGCAATGACCTGTTTTTGATCATATACTCCATTAGTTAACTCTATAAAACATTTTTGTAATAAGTTTTGCGCCACCATCAGACGATATTCACTTGAAGCACGTACATCTGACATAGGTTGAAAATCTTTCAGTAGTGCTTGTTTGGCAGCATCAATACTACTTTGTTGCCACGTTTTACCAAGTAAAGCTTGTTCGCACAACAAAGCACGTTTAGGTATTGCTGCCATGCCACCAAAAGCAATTTTAATGCTTTTTATTTGCGGTTTATTATTCGTACTGCTAGCAACACTTTGTGCTTGAGGCGTTAACTCAACACAAAAGGCCGCCAATACCGCCGAAATATCATCGTCAAGACGTTTAGAAATTTTATAGACTTTACATTGTTGATTTTCATTTAATGTCGGGATAGTGATGTTTTTAATAAACTCAGACTCAGCTAAGTCAGTCACTTTATAATCTTTAAAATAATCTTCTACGGCAATTTTTCGTTTATTTGCTCCTTTTTGCAATGTCATCGTGGCAGATAACGCAATTAAGGCGGGTGGCATATCACCAATAGGTGAAGCGTTACCAATATTGCCACCAAGTGTACCTAAATTACGAATTTGTGTAGAACCAATGCGCAAAATCATTTTTGCCAACTCTGGAAAAGGTTTTTCAAACAGATAAGTAAATTGGCTATAAGGCACCGCAGCACCAATAGATATTTGTTCTTTAGACTGAGAAAGCTGCTTAAGCTCAGCAACATTACCTAGATAAACAAGTGGCTCAAAAGACTTGCCTTGCTGTGTTACCAATAAAGCCAAATCAGTACCGCCCGCAACTAAAGTTGCGTTAGGGTGTTCAAGTAGTAGCTGTGCTAATTCATTAGCACTTTTAGGGGCAAAATAGTGATGATTATCGCTAACAAGGTTAAGACTTTCAGCTAAATTAATGCCTTGCAAGCTGGCAATAGTTTGTTGCTCATTTTGACTAAATTTATCGACTTCAACATCGTTAGTCGCACTTATTGCAGCTTCAATAATACTTTTATAACCCGTACACCGACATAGATTTCCCGCAAGTGCGTGCTCAACATCTTGCCGACTAATATTTTGAGCTGAGCTGTTTTGTGCTTGTTGTTGCTTTTTTTGTTGTTCTTTTTGTTTAACTAAAGCAAAACTCGACATCACAAAACCTGGTGTACAAAAGCCACATTGCGACGCATGATTATCAACAAAGGCCTGTTGTACTGAATGTAATTGTTCTTGTTTAGGCTTAGATGAATTAGCAGCACAGGCTTGTGGCTTTAAATGTTCAACCGTAATAAGCTGTTTACCATGTAAACTGCCTATAAAGCTGATACAAGCATTAATTGATTTATAATGTAAGGTTTGTAAGTTTTCGGATAGCTCTGCAAGCACCACAGTACACGCACCACAATCGCCTGATGCACATCCCTCTTTACTACCAGAGTGCTGACGAATTTCTCGTAAATAATGTAAAACAGTTAGATTTGGATCAAATTGAGTTAACGTGATCTCTTCATCGTTAAGTAAAAAACGCACTGCGTTTGTCATGGTGTATATCCGTCGATAATATTGGCAGACTATGATTAATACCAAGTGGATTAAGTATAGACAATTTAAAATTTATTGACGGTTAAGATAATAAAAAACTGACAGTTGTGTCAAGTTTATTATTTAGAATAGCTAAAAATAAAAAAACCGCTTAATTAGTTAAGTAATTAAGCGGTTTATTATTTTAAAAGCTTTTAATAGCAAATGTTAATTAGAAAGAGTATTTAACACCCACTTTAACACGCCATGTAGACTCTTTATATCTAAAATCTTTCCAATTATCCATATGTACGGCACCATATGGTTTTTCTAATTGATAACGACCGTTAGCATCTAAGCCACGTAAATCAAAGATACTACGTTGAGCATAAGATGTGTAAACTTGACCCCAATTAGAATTTAACAAGTTAGCAAAGTTATCAACAGTTAAGAATAACAACCCTTTTTGATCTTTATAAAAACCAGGTAACTCTTGTGAAATTGATAAATCCATTTTAGTAACCCAAGGAGTTTTACTGCCACCTTTAGGTGCATAACCACCTTTATATTCACCTAAACCTAAGGCATCAATAATTTGTGATGCTTCATCCCAAGTAAGACGGCTACCTTCCCAATCCATGTTTGGATCATCAGGACCCGATGGAATATACGCTAAGTAACCATCAAGTTTAGATAAATCATTAGCTGGTTGACCAAAGTCAGTATCTCTATATAAACCTAAAGTATAGCTAAGCGGTGTGCCTGAACGACGTTCAAAGAAAATATCAAAGTCGGTTGCATAGCCTTCAAAAAATTCAGTTTTATAACCTAAGTTTAAGACAAAACGATGTTCAACTTCACTAGGGCCAGGGCCAATTAATGCTTCATTCATATTCATAGATATGTTATGACGAATATTACTTACCGCACGTGAACTTGTGCCGCCATTAGCTGTATTAACGTCTTGATAAGAATAACTAGCACTCATGTTAATGCCGTTATCCCATTTTTTATTTAAACTAGTATTAATATTGAATGTATGACCACCATTATCAATATTAGTTAATGCAATTTCATAAAGTTCAGTTCGTTCAGCAAATTTAGTACCTTCATAAATGCTTTTATAAATACCGTGTCCACCAGGGGCATCCGTTTTACCTGATAATACACGAGAAGTATCTTTCCAGAAGTTTGCATCTTTATGTTTTGTATAATTTACTTCAATACTCCAAGCAAAACCTTCTCCCGCATAAGGAATATCAAGTATGGTATCTAAACCTAACTGATAACGCCAATCCGATGAAAATTTGTAGTTAGGGTCAATATAGTTAACGTTACCGTTACCTGCTTGCATAAAACCAAAAGCAACTTCTGGTACTTTAGTTAAATCAGTAATAACAGTATCTTTAACTGCATTTTGACCTGCATAAGGTAATTGAACTAATGTTACACCATCGTTAGTAAATGAGTTACCTAACCAAACATTAGGCTTACCACCACTAAAACGACCTATACCACCACGAATTTTAGTATCTTCGGTTAGGTAATATGTAAAACCTAAACGAGGTAAAATAATGTTAGTACCGTCTAAATTATTTTGGTTAGTAAAACCATTCGCCGCTGTAAACTGTTCGTTAAATTTAGGCCTATCATTTGAGGTGGTAAGTTCATAACGAACACCTGCCGTTACTTCTAAATCATCAGTCAATGATAGAGTGTCTTGGATATAAAAAGTATGGTTTTGTAGTTTATAGTTATACGCTAAATCATCAACATTATTGGTAAACGCATTATCATAGTTGAAGTATCTTAATTTACCCGCGTCAAAATTAGCTAAGGTACGGAAAGTAAAATCACCTTTAGATTTAGCACCAAATAAATTATATAAATTTAACGCTTGGAAATGATAACCAAATTCAATTTCATGATCCTCATACAAATAAGTACCATCGAACTCTAATTTAAAGGTTTTAGTTGATGCAGCATTAGCATGACGATAAACATCAGTACCCGCAGTTATTTTAGAACTATTAGTTAAACGATCTACTGAAACAGCGCCCAAATCAGAACGCGTTAAACTATCAATTTGAGTGTTTTTATAGCTAGTAGAAATAGCGGTTGAAAAGTCATCACTCCAATCAGAGAATAAATGTGCAGCAAAGTTATTATTTTTAGTATGAATAGTATAAACAGATGAATCTAATTTAAGAGTTCGAGCATCTGTACTACCGCCACGTTCACTATTAGCATCTTGATACTGATAAGTAAAATCAGCACGATGATCTTCATTAATATCCCAATCTAATTTTAGTAAGAACTTTTTATCATCTTTGTTTAAATTATCAATTAACTTGTCTTTATAACCATAACGGGTATCTAATATATTAATAAAACTATCAACATCAGCTTGGGTTACATCAGAAGTATTTGCTCCATGACCCGCTACATTAAAGTTAGGCGCTTCAGTACGTTTCCAATCCTCGTAACTGGTAAAGAAAAACAATTCATCTTTAACTAATGGACCACCTAAAGTAAACGCAGCCGTTCTATCTTTTGGCATAGTAAAGTTGCCCGCTGGCTTTTGCTCATCACCCGCTAAAACCTTAGGTAAGTCTTTCTGTTTTGGAGTACCCGCCATTGAAGCATTTTGAAATTCATACGTTGCAGTACCATGAAATTCATTAGTACCTGACTTAGTAACAGCATTAACTAAACCGCCACTAAAACCACCTAATTTCGCATCAAAAGGAGCAACACTAATTGAAACTTGCTCTACCGCATCAATAGAAATAGGTGAACGATCAGCAACATAACCACTACCGTTTAAACCAAAATCATCGTTTTGGCCAATACCATCAACAGTAATAGAATTATAACGAGGATTCATACCACCGATACTTAATGTGCCACCAGGACCAACAACCGCTAATGGGTTATTTCTTACAATATCTTTTAAATCACGGTTAAAAGAAGGAGCATTGGCAATTTCCTCCGTACCGTAAGATGAATTACTACCAGTACGATCGAAACCTGAATAGTTACCTGTAACGGTAATAGTTTCAACTTGTTGTTTTGGTTCTAATTGAACATTTAAACGATAAGTTTCACCAATATTTAATGAGATATTATTTTCAGTAGTATCTTGAAATTTATCCGAATCAATAACGATGGTGTACGGACCACCTACGCGCAAACCTTTAATAGCAAAAACACCAGCGTTGTTAGTAACAACTTCGCGAGTACTTCCTGTAGGTTGGTAAGTAATAGTAATTTTTGTGTTTGCAGCAACATTACCTTTAGGACCCACGATTTTGCCGCGAATACCTGACGTTGTATCATTCGCCATAGCCGATGTTGATAGCCCTAAAGCAAGTATCAACGCGCCGGCAATGCGTGAAAGATGATGCGTTTTCATGTTTTTTCCTCAGAAATTTAGTTTTTTGTTTTAAAAATAAACCTGCTGTTAAAAAACATACCAACTAGACAGGTTTCATTTGAGGGTGAATTAAAGCAGAATTTTATGACAATTTCATTACATTTATAGTTGTTTTTGCTATTTATAGTAAAAAAAATTAACTAATTAAGTAACCAAATAACAGTGGAACTTGTAATCCATTGAAATACAAATATAAAAACCTTTTATTTGGTTGTATACTACAAACAACAAAAATCATCATTATTTATAAAAACACCACCAATATATCGGATTCTGAAATACGAAAAACTTCATACTTTGTTTGTACGGCTACATAAGCTTTAAGATGAAAAAAAATGTATTAATTAAGTGAAATTCATTAATATTTCACATTATATTGCTATGATAATTCACCTATTGACTCTGCATATAGCTGAAAGGCTTAATAAGCTTTATTTTATGACTAAAAAAATTAACAACATAACTCATGATACATAGACTATTTAATTGCTATTTTTTTTATGTCACGTAAACTAAAAAATATAAACCAACCAAATAGTCAAGATTTTTAAGGCTATTAGCTAGGCGAAAGATAGCTAGCCTAAAGACATTAAAATATAGCCTTTAAAAAACAACATTATTGAAAAATAATAAATATAATATGGTTTTAACTCAAATGACGACTGCAACATCGAAAAAACAAGGTAAAATTCGCGCTAAAAGTGAAGAAAAAATACTTAATGCCGCCCAAGAAGAATTTATAATACAAGGTTATAAGGGCGCTTCTGTGCAATCCATTGCAGATAGAGCACAATTACCCAAAGCCAATGTGTTATATTATTTTAAAAACAAAGAAAATATTTATCATGCTGTTTTACAATTAACCCTAGATATGTGGGATAAAGGTATTGGTGACATTAAATTAGAAGACGGCCCTAAAAAAGCAATCGAAAAAATTATTGCCGCTAAAGTTGAAATGGCTTTTAAAAATCCTAATGCGTCAAAAATTTATGCGTTAGAAATTATTCAAGGTGCACAACATTTAAAAGAGTTTGCTCGTACTTATCAGCGTCAATGGGTTAGAGAAAAAGCAAAAATATTTAATCATTGGATAGAAAATGGTGAAATGGCTGATGTAAATCCTGTGAACTTAATCTTTTTAATTTGGTCTACAACCCAACATTATGCTGATTTTGAAACTCAAATTTTAACCATAATGAATCGTGCTGACTACGAAGAAGAAGATATAGCACAAGTCACTTATTTTTTAACCGATATTATTTTACGCGGTTGTAAATTAAAAGCCTAAAAATCAACCTAAGTAAAAATAGTTAACACTTTATCATTTATGTAAAATTTACCCCCTAACCTGGAAATATTTCATGAAATTGAGTAAAACCATATTGGCAATATTTATTATGACTAGCATAATATCAAAGACTCATGCCGAATCATTTAAAATACCTAAAAAAAAACCACAGAACCTCCGCATTGCTACTTTTAATGTGAGTATGGAGGCTTTAAATTATGTTCCTTATCAACGAGGTGTAGAACCTAACGTTACGGGCACTGAATTAAAACAGGCGCTAAGTAATAATAGTCAACAAATAAAAAATATTGCTGAAATTATTCAACGTGCGAACCCTGATATAATCTTATTAAATGAATTTGATAATACCAGTGCAAACCATCAAGAATTAAAAACTTTTTTACAAAAATATTTAAACGTATCTCAACATCAACAAAATCCCATTAATTTCCCTTACTTTTATCAAGGTAATGTTAATACTGGAGTAAAATCCCCTTTCGATTTCAATCATAATGGTATTAAAGGTGAAACACCGCAAGATACCTATGGTTTTGGTTATTTTCCTGGACATTTTGGTATGGCATTATTATCAAAATACCCGATAGATGAAAAAGCGATTCGTACTTTTCAAAATTTTAAATGGAAAGATATGCCTAATGCCTTGCAAACTATCGACCCTAAAACAAATAAGTCATGGTATAACACAGAGGCGTGGCAAAACTTTCGCTTATCATCAAAGTCGCACTGGGATATTCCTGTAAAGATTAACGGCAAAACAATTCACGTTTTAGCAAGCCACCCTACACCACCAGTATTTGACGGTAAAGAAGATAGAAATGGTAAACGCAACCATGATGAAATTCGTTTATGGCATGATTATATTACACCAAATAAAGGCGCTTATATTTATGATGATAAAAATCAAAAAGGTCCTTTAAAAGCAGCTCCTTTTGTTATTTTAGGTGATCAAAATGCCTCAAATGTTGAAGGTAGTGCTATGTATTCTGGCATTAGTTTATTGCTAAATAGCCCTTTAATTCAAGATGCTAAACCCAGTAGTTTAGGTGGTAAATTACACGCTAAAAATAACCCTCATGGTAAAAACCACACCGCTTATTGGGGAATGCGTGCCGATTATATTTTACCGTCTACAGCTGGCTGGAAAATTGTTGACTCGGGTGTTTTTTGGCCAACAAAAACGGACAACGAATTTAGACTTATTAAAAATCGCGCCGCTTCTTCGGATCATCGCTTAGTTTGGTTAGATTTAGCCTTTAAATAAATCACTCTATTTTATTCACATTCAATAATTATTGGGTCAAGTTTAAAGGAACTTCAATGAAAAAAATACTTTCTGTTTTATTATTATCTGGTGCTAGCGTTGCCAGTGCTTATGCAGCAACAAATACGCCTAAAAACATCATCATGATCATCGGTGACGGTATGGGACCTGCCTATACTTCAGCCTATCGTTATTATCATGATGACCCTAAAACAAAAAAGATTGAAGACACTGTATTTGATCGCACACTAGTTGGTATGAGCAGTACTTATCCTGCCCGTGTATCAGGTTATGTAACCGATTCAGCCGCAGGTGCAACAGCTCTTGCTACTGGGCATAAAACCTACAATGGCGCACTAGCCATCACAACAGATAAAAAGCCTGTTGAAACCGTATTAGAGCGAGCAAAAAAATTAGGTAAAAGTATTGGCGTAGTGGTTACCTCACAAGTTAATCATGCAACACCCGCTGGATACTTAACGCATAATGTATCTCGTCAAAACTATGATCAAATTGCCGATAGTTATGTTGATAATGGTTGGAAGACTGATATTTTACTTGGTGGTGGTTGGCAGTATTTTATTCGTAAAGATAGAAATTTAGTTGCTGAATTAAAAGCTAAAGGCGTTGATTATATCGATAGTTATGAGCAATTAGCTAATTTACCAAGCAATAAACCTGTACTTGGCTTATTTGCCGATAAAGGCTTACCTTGGGCATTAGATGATACTAATAAAAACAGGCTATCGTTAATGACTAAAGCAGCCGTAAAATATTTAGAAGCACTCAATAATCCAAAAGGTTTCTTTATGATGATTGAAGGTAGTCAAATTGACTGGGGTGGTCATGGCAATGATATTATTGATGCCATGGGCGAAATGGACGATTTAGCAAAAACCCTTGAATATTTAGAAGGCTTTGTAAAAAAACACCCTGATACTTTAGTGATTGTTACCGCCGATCATAGTACGGGTGGATTAACCGTTGCCGCTAATGGCAAATATAAATGGAACCCTGACGTATTACGCACCATGCAACATTCAGCTAATGCGATCACTAAACAATTAATTAATAACAAAATCACCGCTAAACTAGCTGATAAAGTGTTTAACTTTACCTTAACTAAGGATGAATTAACTCAGCTTATTAATAGTAAAAAAACACCACAAAAAGATAACAGCCATAACCTTTATGCTGATGATCATGCTTCAAAGGTACAAAAGTCAGTATTAAAAATGGTTAAACATATTATTGATGTACGCACTAATACCGGTTGGACATCCACAGGACATACTGCCGTTGATGTTCCTGTTTTTGCTTTTGGTCAAGATAAAGCATTATTTAACGGTTTTCAGGATGATACTGATATTGCAAAGAAAATATTTACCTTACTAAAATAATTTATTTAACTATAAAAACTAAACCAACTAAAACAGCATAGTAATTTATAAATTACTATGCTGTTTTTTTATGTATCATCACCTTATCATTAATATATTTAGTATATCGCGTGAGTATTTTATTGCTCGTGTACACTTACAAAAATCACAATTAACGAAAAATAAAATCTACTCAGATCAAATTATTTTAATTTTTCTCTTGAAAACAAAAATATCATTCCTATATTTATAATTGTAGTCGCCGTAAGGGTCTACCAAAAATAATTGCCTGTTCATTATGAAAGGCATTCATACCATTAGGTATTAAAATATTGCTAACTATGCGCTAACGAGCATACAAAATAGGATATAACATTATGCGTACATCAACAGAATTAAACCCTCTTTATCGTTCATTTATCGGCTTTGATCACTTAGCTGGTTTAATGGACAAAGCATCACGAGCAGAAAAACAACCTGCTTATCCTCCTTATAATATTGAATTATTAAGTGAAAATAGTTATCGCATTTCAATGGCCGTTGCTGGTTTCACTGAAAACGAACTCGACATAGAATCAAAAGACAATACGCTTACCGTAACGGGTACTAAAAATAGTGAAAAAAATATTAGTGAACGTAAGTTTTTATATCAAGGTATTGCAGAGCGAAATTTTGAACGTAAATTTCAATTAGGTGATCATGTTAAAGTGATTGGTGCCTTTATGGAAAATGGCTTATTACATATCGATTTACAACGAGAAATTCCAGAGGCATTAAAACCAAGAAAAATTGCCATTAACGGTAAAAGTTTACTGTCAACTGAAGAGAAAAGTTAACCTTTAATCTATTTTTCATGTTTCCCCTTTGTTTGTTTTAGCCCTGCATTTGCAGGGCTTTTTTATTAGACCAATTTGATTAAAGACACAAAGTTAACATGACAGGCCAATGCCAAAATGGGCTTAGCAAGATCCTAAAATATAGGTTTTCGCCACTAAAGCCTATGCCATGTAAAAAAGCAGCACAAATAGCCAGCATTTGTAAGCTTAATAAACCATGCTTTATTGCCTCTGATGTAGAGGCAATAAAATGAGGATTAAAAAAAATAATTAAACTAAAAGTTACTGCCATAATAAAAGAAAGCACCCGCACAATGAAGGCATTTTCTTTGGCCGTTATTAAATGATTTTTAGTTATTTTTAAATCACCTATAGTCTCTTTCATTACTATTTGTCTTCTTTTGAAGAGATATCAGCATCGACACTTTCATCTAGCTCTAATGCACCTGTATATTCTAGCCACAGCACATTAATAATGCCAAATGAACAAGCCAATAAAACCCCTAAAATCCACGTGAAATACCACATAATATTGTCCTTTAATTCAATTTAATAAAGTGTATGACTATTGTTTTCAACATACTTGTTATCAACTCGACCAAACATTTTAGAGTATGTCCAAGCCGTATAAAGTAAAATAAGCGGCACAAAAAATCCTGCAACAACCGTCATAATATTTAACGTTTTATAACTTGAGGTCGCATCCCAAATAGTCAAACTATGATCAGGCATTAATGCAGATGGCATAATAAATGGAAATAAACTACAACCTGCGGTCATAATAATGCCTAACGTTGCCAAAGATGAGCATACAAAAGCAAAACCATCCTTACCAGCTTTTAAGCACCATGCTGTAAGTAACAATGTAACAATAGCAATAAGAGGCATAGCAATCATCCAAGAATACTGGCTATAATTATGTAACCAAGCACCTTTTTCTAATACCACTGATTTTAATAATGGATTGGATGCCCCACCTAGATCTTTAATATCGCTGATCACATAACCATTAAGTTGTGCCACCCAAAAGCCAGCAACAATAAATAAAATGACGGTTACTATTGCAGTATAAATACCTGTTTTTACTATTTTGGCTCGTAATTCATCGGTAGTTTTCATTGATAACCATGTTGCACCTTGTGTTACGATCATCAATAAACTGATCACCCCACATAACAAAGCAAACGGTGATAACAAACTTAAAAATCCCCCTTCAAAATGAGCTCGTAATAAAGGGTCAAAGCTAAAAGGAACACCTAAGAATAAATTACCAAAAGCAACGCCAAAAACAATCGGAGGCACAACACTCCCTACAAATAATAATTTATCCCAAGTACTACGCCACGTTGGGTTATCAATTTTGCCTCGATAATCAAACCCTACAGGACGAAAAAACAATGCACTTAAGGTAATTAACATTGCCGTATAAAAACCAGAAAAAGCAACCGCATACACTTGTGGCCAAGCAGCAAAAATAGCACCACCAGCCGTTACAAACCACACTTGGTTGCCTTCCCAATGAGGCGCCATAGTATTAATAATAACGCGACGCTCTTTATCTGTTTTACCTATAACTAAAGATAAAATTCCCGCCCCCATATCAAAACCATCGGTAACGGCAAACCCTATAAGTAAAACACCAATTAATAGCCACCAGATCATTCTAAGTGTTTCATAATCAAACATGACTTTCTCCTTGAGTTAATTTTTCAAAATGATAGTTACCCGTATGTAAACTAGATGGCCCCTGTTTAACGAATTTTATCATTAAGTACATTTCTACAATAAGTAAGCCGGTATAGAAACTCGCTAAAGCAATAATAGTATTGCGAACATCGCCACTATTAACACTAGAAACACCTAAAGACGTTGGTAAAATGCCACCAATAGCCCAAGGTTGTCGACCATATTCAGCCACAATCCAACCAGATTCAAGCGCTATCCAAGGTAACGGAAGTGAATATAATGCAAACTTAAATAGCCATGTTTTTTCAATAAACTTAGTTTGATTACTGTACCAAAAAGCTAAAGCAAACAATAACAACATTAAAAAACCTGAAGCGACCATAATTCGAAAAGAGAAAAATACGGGCGCAACTTTAGGTAAAGACTCACGAGCCGCTTGTTTAATTTGCGCTTCAGTTGCTTTAGATACGTCATTATTAAAACGTTTAAGTAATAAACCATAACCCAAATCGTCTTTTACCTTGTTGAAAGCGGCAATATTCTCAGGTGTTTTTTCACCATTTTTAAGCTTTTCAAGTAACACATTCGCCTTAATACCATGCCTAATTCGTTGCTCATGCTCAGCAATTAAATCTTTAATGCCAATTACTGGTGTGTCTAATGAACGTGTCGCAATAATACCCAATGCATAAGGAATTTTTATCGCATAATCTGTGTGCATGGTTTCTTCATTAGGAATACCAAACACAGTAAAGTCTGCGGGCGGTTTGGCGGTATCCCATTCTGCTTCAATAACAGCAAGCTTAGTTTTTTGTACATCACCAATTTCATAACCACTTTCATCGCCGAGTAAAATTACCGATAACACACTGGCAAAACCAAAGCTTGCGGCAATAGCAAAAGAGCGTCGAGCAAAAGCTATATCTCTCTTTTTCAATAAATAATAAGAGCTTACCGCTAAAACAAATATGGCACCGGTTACATAACCTGCTGATACGGTATGCACAAATTTAACTTGAGCCACTGGGTTAAACACTAAGTCAGCAAAGCTAGTCATTTCCATGCGCATCGTTTCAAAATTAAACTCAGAGCCGACAGGATTTTGCATCCAACCATTCGCGATTAAAATCCATAAGGCAGAAAAATTAGAGCCGATGGCAACCAACCAAGTTGACATTAAATGCTGAACTTTGGTTAATCTATCCCAACCAAAAAAGAACATACCAATAAAAGTAGATTCTAAAAAGAAAGCCATTAAGCCTTCAATAGCTAATGGTGCACCAAAAATATCACCCACATAATGTGAATAATAAGCCCAGTTCGTACCAAACTGAAACTCCATAGTAAGCCCCGTAGTGACACCAAGGGCAAAGTTAATACCAAATAATTTCCCCCAAAACTTAACCATATCTTTATAAACTTGCTTATTAGTGATCACATAAGCAGATTCCATAATGGCTAAAATAAAGGACAAACCTAAGGTTAATGGCACAAATAAAAAATGATAAAGGGCGGTCATCGCAAATTGAATACGCGACAACTCAACGAGAGTTGGATCAATCATTGTTTTTCTCCGAAGAGGTTAAAAAGTGAGTTTGAATTTGTTGTTGTTTAATTTGAGGATCGGTACTTAGCGCTGGTTTATTAAAAAACACATAAAAAATAATGGTGATTAACACTATTTTTATAATGATTATTTTTAATAGTTTCTTAAAAAAAAGATCCATGGTCAATTACCTAAAAATTAAGTGTTAAATAAATATTTAACGCTATTATTTAATTTATAACTAATATATATATAGTAAATCTTATTGATAATTGCATTTATTTTATAATAAAAAAATACAATTATTTTAGAAGTTGCTAATATACTCTTATATTGATTTAGATCAAGTTCTTATTGATAGGATAAAACTATTAATAAAATAGAAAATATCAATTATATTAATTGCCAAACTAGTTATATTATTAAATTGTAATTTAGACAACACTAATGCATCATATAAAAATATATTTCAAAGGAGAAATATCATGACTGATTTAACCAACGAAACTCAAGCATCTGTTGTATTTCCACGCTTAAACGAAGCAGCACCAGACTTTGTTACACAAACAACTCACGGTATGCGTTCACTGAGTGACTACAAAGGTAAATGGTTGCTTTTATTTTCGCACCCTGCTGATTTTACGCCTGTATGTTCAACTGAATTTATGGCGTTTGCAAAACACTATGATGAATTTCAAGCAAAAAATTGTGATTTATTAGGTTTATCTATTGACTCTACTTTTTCTCATATTGCTTGGATGAGAAGTATTGAAGATAAGTTTGGCGTAAAAATTCAATTTCCAATTATTGATGATTTATCCATGAAAGTAGCACACGCTTACGGCATGATTCAACCAGGAGCTAGTGATACTTCCGCAGTTCGCTCTACTTTTTTAATTGACCCTGATGGTGTATTACGCGCTATGGTTTATTACCCTATGTCGAATGGTCGCTCAATTCCTGAATTTTTACGCTTGTTAACAGCAATGCAAACATCAGATGAACATGGTGTTGCCACTCCTGAGGGTTGGCAAGCAGGTGAAAAAGTAATTGTGCCACCACCACAAACACTTGATGAAGCTAATGAACGTGCTGCGCAAGGTTATGACTATACTGATTGGTATTTTAGTAAAAAAGATTTATAGCCGTCATTGCAACGTCAGTAAGAAGAGCATATTTATGCTCTTCTTACTTGAATTCGCGTAAAAAGAGAATAACTATCATAAAGAAATAATTAAATGGAGTAAAAAATGACTGCATTAACCATCATGCCTTTTTTTGAAGAACAAACCTTTACTGTCTGCTATGTTATTGCCGATGATAAAAATAAACAATGTGCCATTATTGATCCTGTTTTAAATTTTGATTTATCTTCTGCGACCACATCAACAATTTTCGCTGATAAAGTTATTTCTTATATCAACCAAAAGCAATGGCAATGTCAATGGATTTTAGAAACCCATGCTCATGCTGATCACCTTACTGCTGCACCTTATTTACAAGAACAACTTGGGGGCAAAATAGTCATTGGTAAACATATTACTGAGGTACAAAAAATATTTAAAAGCGTCTTTAATTTTAATGAAAATTTCAATATTAACGGAATTCAGTTTGATAAACTCGTTGATGAAAATGACACATTAACCTTAGGTGATTTATCTATAAATATTTTACATACACCTGGGCATACACCAGCTTGTGTAACATACCTTGTAGAAGATGCTGCTTTTATTGGTGATACCTTATTTATGCCAGATTATGGTACTGCGCGTTGTGATTTTCCGGGTGGTGATGCCGAAACGTTATATCACTCAATTCAAAAAATATTTCAGCTGGATGATAATACGCGTTTATTTAGTTGTCATGATTATAAATCAACAACACGTACTGAATTTGCATGGCAAAGTAGTGTCGCAGAGCAAAAAGAAAGCAATATTCATATCAATACTACTATCAGTTTAAAAGAATTTGTCGATTTTAGAAACAAACGTGATAGTTCGCTTGCGGTACCTAAGCTTATTTTACCATCAGTACAGGTTAATATTAATGCAGGTCATTTACCTGCCGCTGAAAATAATGGTAAGCAGTATTTAAAATTACCCATTAACACCTTAGCTAAATAGGCATAATAATGGTTTGGTTAGCAGCTATTTTTATTGGATTAAGCCTAGGCTTATTAGGATCTGGCGGTTCTATATTAACAGTACCCGCGTTAATTTATTTAGTGGGTCAAGATGAAAAAATAGCCATTGCAGGTTCTCTGGCTATTGTTGGTTTTATTGCCATCTTTAGCGTTATTGGTTATCACTTAAAACGACAAATAAAATGGCCAATAGTTATTCGTTTTGGCATTCCTAGTATGATCGCGAGTTATTTTGCAGCGAGTTTGTCTATTTATTTAACAGGAGAAATGCAATTAACGTTATTTGCCATGGTTATGTTGTTATCTGCATTTTTCATGATCAAACAACCAAAAATAAAAACATCAGTTCAACCTATTAATAATGCAAATAAACAGCCAACAATAAAATTAATATTTGCGGGGATATTTGTCGGTATGATCACAGGTTTAGTGGGTATTGGTGGCGGGTTTTTAATTGTTCCATCATTAGTACTATTGATAGACCTCGCCATGATCAACGCCATTGCTACAAGCCTCGCCATTATTACGTTGCAATCATTTACTGGCTTTATTAAATATCAGCAAATATTAACAACACAAAATATATCATTAAATTGGCAAGTCATTATTACATTTAGCATTATTGGCATAATAGGTAGTTTTATCGGACAAAAGCTTGCTACTAAAACTCCTCAACAACAATTAAAACGTGGCTTTGGCATATTTTTATTAATCATGGGATGTTTTATTTTAATCAACTCAATTCAACAATTAGGATAATATTATGAGCTATAAATTACTCACTCAAGATTTATACATTTCAGTACAATTAACCGTTGACGATTTAAAGCATGCAGTTAAACAAGGCATAAAAACAATTATCAATAATCGTCCTGATCAAGAAGAAAGTGATCAACCCTTATCGGCAGAGTTAGAAAAAGCAGCACAGTCTTTAGGGTTGAATTATCACCATATTCCTGTTCATCCTGGCAAATTTAATAAAGAAGATGCTGATATATTTGCAGAAATACTTGAAAACAGCCCTGCTCCATTTTTAGCTTTTTGTAGAACAGGAAACCGCAGTTGTAATTTATGGGCACTGAGTCAAGTTGATATTCACGATAATGAAAAATTACATCAATGGGCAAACAATATTGGCATGAAAATTTGCTCTATATAACACCATATAGTAAAAGCTTAATATGATTGTATTAAACTTTTATACAATCATAAAATTTCAGTGTTATCATCAATATTATCATTAGTGTTATTATTAAAGTTATCTTGGGCGGATAATATTTGTTACTCTCGCGGTAACAGCTATTTAATAAATTAACCGCCTTGATTTGTTTGCTTAAGCTTAGCTTTTGCCTCGGCTACTTTAGAAAAATCTAATCCTAACTCATTTACCGCTTCTTCAATCAAACCTGGGTTAGTCATTACCAAGCCCATAATCGCTTGCAGTTTTTCACTTGGAATACCTAAACCTTGAATAACCGCCATCGCCATCATCGGGTTTTGCGTTAACGCTTCAAATACTTCAACAATTTTCTCTTGACTAACATTGGCTTGCTGTAATACTTCAATAATAGGGTTCATTTGGTTCTCTTTATTTATGTAAAAGTGATTATCTAAATTAATGGGCGCATTCTAGCAAATTCGCAGTATTTTAAAAGTCGCGTATAATGCCGCGCTAATAAAAGAATATAAATAATTTTTAGCAGCCCGGTTAACTATGCCATCTACTATGTCAAACAGCTTACAATATCTCAGCGCTTACTCACCAACTGTACAGCAGCAAGTACAACAAATGCTTGATAAAAACACCTTAGCGACTTATTTACTGAGCAAATACCCTAAAAAACATCACATCAGCAATGACAAAAGTTTGCGTACTTTTGTGTTGGAAATTAAAAACCAATACTTGAAAAAATCATCGCCATTAAGCCAAATTAAGTTTGACGATAAAATACATATCATCAACAACGCACTGGGCTTACATACTTATGTATCACGGGTGCAAGGCAATAAATTAAAAAACAAAAACGAACTGCGCATTGGCAGTTTATTTAAAAAAACACCCGAAGCCTTTCTCACCATGATAGTAGTACACGAACTCGCCCACCTAAAAGAAAAAGACCATAACAAAGCGTTTTACCAACTATGCCAATACATGATGAGTGATTATCATCAAGTAGAATTAGACCTGCGCATTTATCTAACGCAGCTAGAATGTGTTGGCGAAATTTATTAACTCGAACTCAGGTTAACAAAAAAATTTTACTCAACAGCTAAATTTTATCCCTTACAATAACTTACCCGTTAACAACGCACTAAAATAATTAACACATAGAGTCACATTGACAATTTACTACCATTTCCCTAATAATATACCGTGATATAAGCTAATTACCACTAGTATCCGTACACTTAAAAATCAATATTGAATAAAATATCTGAACTACAATATTTCCCATTTTTGATTGGTAAAGTTACGACAAGCTTTAACGTTTAGTTTTCCCAAATTTGAATTATCTGGTGAGATAACGGCAACATCAAAATTTCTACATGTTTGGTAAAGGATTGGCATTGCTGCATCATCATAGAAGTCACTTACGGTCATTGAAAACTGATAACAGGTATCAATATTAACCCATCTATATAACTGGTTTTCAACACCAAATTGAAGCACTCGGTTAACCTGAGAAAAATCCCAGTGAGAAAATGCTTCTACCTTATCAACTCCACCATCGCCATTTTCATCATAGCCACCGTTGACTGGCCCTCTATCAGGGTAGTTAGATATCAATGATGTGGCTTTAATTAAACTTACTCCACAGTAATTAGGTACTGACTGACATCCTGAGCTAATAAGAATTAATAAGTTAATTAAAAATCTACTCATTACATCCCCTTTATTCTTGTTGACGCTAGCCAAGTATTTAAATTTATTATCTGCCAACTAAGACCTTTTATGTCTTAGGTAACAGTTAAACTCATGCTTTAAAACGTGGAGATATAACAATGAATATAATTCAAGTACGTGATAACAATGGCAACTTAACTTGGGTAGAAACAAAACCTAGCAGCAG
>WGGB01000277.1 GCA_015491935.1 Alteromonadaceae bacterium | reverse complement strand
CCATTAATGCATTGGTACTTTTGATGTTGATAGTTATAAGTTGATACTGCTTCATTGTCATAACGTTGATAAATATAATTGATGGCTCCAATACATTGGCCAATCAAAATAGCTTCTAACTTAGAAAGAGAAAAAATACCGAGTATATTTCTTCTATCCTCATCCACCTCACTGCATGAATCGACAACATTTAAGGGGAGTCTTTTTTTTATTAAACTGACAGCTAAACACTCACCAAGCTCAATAAATTCTTTTTTACTAAATAGTACAAAATCTGCTTCTGTTGCATCTTGTAAATGCGAACAATCTTTAGGCAATGATTCTTTGGCAAAAGTTACTTGGAATATAAAACAAAGAATTAATCCAATTAAATACTTCATTTTAATTCACCTTTGCCACAATACTTGAATGCTTTTATTACTATTACGATAAAGATAAACCAAGTAATGATAGAAAGAGAGTCAGCAACTTCACCATTTTCAAAAAGATCAGAAGCAGAGCTTACCGTTTTATCAGGGTATTCGACCAGTATAATCATAAATATAATTGCGAAGAAAAAAAATGTTAATTTCAAATAGTTCAAAACAATACGATTAAGAGAATTAGCACATAGCGCTATGCGATACCGTGTATCAAAGTTAGTGGTCTTTGTCGTGAAAGTTTTTTTTATTTTAAAAAAAACATAAAATGTAATGAAAGACATACATAGCTTATCTAGTACATTGAGGTCGCTGACTTTTCCAAGGCCTGTAACAAATTGTTGAGTTTCAGTGACAACTAAATAATAAAAAGCGATGATTAAAAATAATGAAATACACATACTTAATATATGTAGAAAAGACTGAAAATAGCCAATCTCAATATGTTTAAAAGTATAAATACCTTCAGGATCGAATACTCTAAGTTTATGACGTTTTTTTTGAATCAAACTAACTTCACTTGGATTAAGCACAAAATCAGTTTCCAAAGTGCCAACATTTTCATTTGATTTTTTATTATTTTCTGATTCGACTTTAGTCTCTGATATTTGTTCATCATCAACTATAGTAAAGTCTGGTATATTTGAGGGGT
Source organism: Alteromonadaceae bacterium (assembly GCA_015491935.1). Classification (GTDB taxonomy): domain Bacteria; phylum Pseudomonadota; class Gammaproteobacteria; order Enterobacterales; family Alteromonadaceae. Next base: position 4,079 of record WGGB01000277.1, on the reverse strand, counting down.
CACCATTCATGGTAGTACTACTCCTATTTTACTTTAAAGTTTATTTATTGCTTTGTCTGTTGATTTTATTAACCATGATGAGGTTGGCTTTTTTAATGTATCAGGAAGGACAATTTCTTCATGGTTATTTAATGTGTTGTTATATGAGAGGCGCTCTTTGGCATCCCTTATTTCTGATAGAAACATTTAGTACTTTAGTTATGCGCCTTGCTTGTTAGATTAATAGCCTTAATATAATAATTGAAACAATTCTGTATTAAAGTAGAGCTATTTTCCATAATTAGAAGCTATAAGTAAATAAAAAATATAATATTTTATTAATTTATAGCTATTAAAAATGAATTTTAGCTACAAAAAAGGTGAGCATTAAGCTCACCTTTTCAATTTCTTAGTCACAAACTTTATTAGACTACTACAAACCTAATCTTTATAACTATCCACACTTGGACAGCTACAAATCAAGTTTCTGTCGCCATAAACATCATCAATACGATTAACGGTTGGCCAGAATTTATTGGCGGCTACACCAGCAACAGGGAATACCGCTTGTTGTATTGAGTAAGCGCGATCCCAGTTATCTTCGGTAATATCTGCAAGTGTGTGTGGTGCGTTGTGTAATGGGCTGTTGTCTACTGTCCATTGTCCTGCAATTACTTGTTGTACTTCACCGTGAATGCTGATCATCGCTTCGATAAAACGGTCTAATTCTGCTTTTGATTCAGATTCAGTCGGTTCAATCATAAAGGTGCCAGCAACAGGAAAGCTCATTGTTGGTGCGTGGAAGCCGTAGTCCATTAAGCGTTTTGCCATATCAACTTCGGTTATACCTGATTCAGCTTTCAGTGGGCGTAAATCAATAATACATTCATGCGCAACACGACCGTTAGCATCAGAATATAAAATTGGAAAATGATCACTTAATTTTTTCGCTATGTAATTGGCATTGGTAATAGCATATTTAGTAGCATCGGTGACGCCTTTTTTACCTAACATGGCAACATAAAGGTATGAAATACATAAAATACCTGCGCTACCATAAGGTGCTGCTGATACTGCGCCATTGTTTTTGGTACTTTCATCAACATTAACTAACGCATGATCAGGCAAGAATGGCGCAAGGTGTGCTTTAACACCAATTGGACCAACACCTGGACCACCGCCGCCATGTGGAATAGCAAAGGTTTTATGTAAGTTAAGGTGTGAAACGTCAGCGCCAATAGAACCTGGAGAGGTAATCCCTACTTGCGCGTTCATGTTAGCGCCGTCTAAGTAAACTTGACCGCCATGTTGATGGACTATATCGCAAATTTCTTTAATGGTGGTTTCATATACACCGTGAGTAGACGGATAGGTGATCATCAAACACGCTAAGTTGTCGGCCAATTCTTCGGCTTTCGCTTTTAAATCATCCATATCAACATTGCCTTGCTTATCGCAAGCAACCACGACCACTTTCATACCAACCATGTTGGCAGACGCAGGATTAGTACCATGTGCTGAACTTGGGATCAAACAAATATTACGGTGATCATCGCCACGGCTTTGATGATATTTACGTATAGCAATTAAGCCTGCATATTCACCTTGTGAACCCGCATTAGGTTGCATTGAAATTTTGTCATAACCTGTTAATTCAACAAACCAGTCAGCAAGTTCATCGATCATTTTTTTATAGCCTTGCGCTTGATCCATTGGTGCAAATGGATGCATATTAGCAAATTCAGGCCAGCTTACGGGGATCATTTGTGCGGTAGCATTAAGCTTCATGGTACAAGAGCCTAATGAGATCATTGAATGATTAAGGGCTAAGTCTTTGTCTTCTAACCGTTTAATATAACGTAACATTTCAGTTTCACTATGATACGAATTAAACACAGGATGCGTTAAAAATTCAGACTCGCGTACTAATGACGCTGGAATAGAAGAGTAATCACAAGCAACCACTTGTTGATCAAGTGCGGTAATGTCTAAACCATGACCTTCACCAACTAAAATATTAAACAAAACTGTCATATCTTCACGAGTGGTGGTTTCATCTAAAGAAACGCTAATTTGACCGTCTACATCAGTACGTAAGTTTACGTTAGCTGCTAATGCGCGAGCAACAATGGCATCTTTGTTAAAGCCTTCAATAGAAGTAGCATTAAACGTTAAGGTGTCAAAATAGTGTTTGTTAACAGCCTTTAAACCTTTCTGTGACGTACCTTCCCATAAAATATCAGCAAAACGGTGAATGCGATTTGCGATAGTTTTAAGTCCTTGAGGACCGTGATAAACCGCATAAAATGCCGCCATATTGGCAAGTAAAACCTGCGCGGTACAGATATTTGAATTGGCTTTTTCACGACGAATATGTTGTTCGCGTGTTTGCATTGCCATACGTAAGGCTGGATTGCCACGACTGTCTTTTGATACACCAATAATACGACCCGGTAATGAGCGTTTGTATTTATCACTGGTGGTAAAAAATGCGGCATGAGGACCGCCATAGCCCATTGGCACGCCAAAGCGCTGCGTAGAACCAATAACGGCATCAGCACCTAATTCGCCTGGTGCTTTTAATAACACTAAACTCATAATGTCGGCAGCAACGGCAACAATGGCTTTGTGTTCATGTAAATTTTCGATTAAACCGCTAATATCGCTTACTTCACCTGTCGCACTTGGATATTGCAATAAAGCACCAAATACGTCGTGATCAGCAGCTTCATTGGCTGGTGCAACAATAATGTCAAAGCCAAAATGTTCAGCACGCGTTTTTACTACGTCAATAGTTTGTGGATAAACATCTTCAGCAACGAAAAATAAGTTAGATTTTTTATTTTTAGACACTCGTTTCGCTAGTGCCATTGCCTCGGCAGCAGCGGTTGCTTCATCTAATAATGAAGCACTGGCTAAGTCTAAACCTGTTAGGTCTAAACACATTTGTTGAAAATTTAATAATGACTCTAAACGACCTTGAGCGATTTCGGGTTGATAAGGCGTATAAGCGGTGTACCAACCTGGATTTTCTAATACGTTACGGGTGATCACATTAGGTGTTAATGTGCCGTAATAACCTAAACCAATATAAGAAGTGTTGACTTTATTTAAACTCGCCACTTGTTTTAAGTCGCTAAGTGCTTGTGCTTCTGTTTTACTTTCACCAATGTTAGGTAAATCAGCTAAACGAATATCCTTAGGAACAATTTCATCAATTAAGGCATCAACCGACTCTGCACCAATATCATTAAGCATGGCTTGAGTTTCTTGCAGGTTAGGACCAATATGTCGGCGAATAAAATCTTCTCTTTGCTCTAATTCAGCTAAAGTTTGAGTAGTCATAAAACAGCATCTCTTTAAAGTATGGTTATAGTCATTTAAAAATATATTTGTATTCTTTGTAGGTCGCCGCTTGTTGCGACAATCTGTAGGTCGCCGCTTGCCGCGACAATCTGTAGGTCGCCGCTTGCCGCAACAATCTGTAGGTCGCCGCTTACCGCAACAATCTTGTAGGTCGCCGCTTACCGCAACAATCTTGTAGGTCGCCGCTTACCGCAACAATCTTGTAGGTCGCCGCTTGCCGCGACAACGTTTGCTACCACAAAGTAATAGCAATTAATTTACCTTGTTGCGCCTCGCTATGCTCAGAACAACCTACATTTGTTGCGCCTCGCTATGCTCAGAAAAACCTACATTTTATGAATATCTATGTTCATAAAAAGAAAGCCCCATCTTTTGATTACAAAAGAAAAGAGGCTTCAATATTCTTTAGCTAAGACAATCGGCGTTTAGACAAAGCCGTCAAGTTATGAGCCCTTGAGCTTAGTGTGCTAAGTGATAGGGCGAATAACGAAGACAATGCAGTATAAACCCTGATTGACAACGCTAAAATTAATCTTCGTCGATTGAATTAGCGTAACCTTCAGCATCTAATAATGCGTCTAGCTCGCTTTCATCTGCTAATTTAACTTTAAACATCCAACCATCACCGTAAGCATCTGAGTTTACTAATTCTGGAGAATCTTCTAAATCTTCATTTACTTCAATTACTTCACCAGAAACTGGTGCGTAAATGTCTGAAGCGGCTTTTACTGATT
>WGGB01000276.1 GCA_015491935.1 Alteromonadaceae bacterium | reverse complement strand
TGTATTAATCAGTTATTTAACCAATAAAACCGATTATGGTAGTCAAGCTGCTTGGCAAGACTGTAGCGCTTATGGTTATGCGGTTGGTTTAACAATGAAAATTGTTGATAGCCAAACCAATACCTTAGTTTGGGATGGCCATATAGATAAGAAAAACAAAGTAAATACTTGTGAAAACGACGATGATTTTTTTAGCCACTCTCAACAAAACAATAAAGATAATGACGACGAAGATGAAACAAAATCATTATTAGCCGTTGCGTTAATTTCATGGGCGATTAATGCCATTGTTGACAATGACAATAATTTAGCTAGCAATGATTTTAAAGCAATATTTACACAAACTGTTGATGAATTTACAAAACGTTTGCCCAGCTTTTATCACTAATACTAATTTGAATGAATAACGTTACAATAAGTGGCTAAATAGCTTCAATAAATTGAATTACTTTTTTGTTATAATAAAACACTCAATGAAGAATCAAAATTCAAATAAGCCCAAAAGGAAAGAGTATGTCTCAAACTAACGATAGCGATCCTATTCATGTTTTTTTAGTTGAAGATGATCAATCACTGGCATCACTCGTTAGTGATTACTTAACTTTACAAGGCTTTAAAGTATCTGTAGAAGAACGCGGTGATTTAGCAAACGAACGTATTTTAGCAGCGCAACCCAATATTGTTATTTTAGACATAATGTTACCAGGAAAAAATGGGTTAGACATTTGTCGAGAATTACGAGCCGTTAGTACTATTCCTATTATAATGCTGACCGCTCGCAGCGACGATATAGATCAAATAGTAGGATTAGAAGTTGGCGCAGATGACTACATACCAAAACCCGCACAACCACGATTATTACTAGCTCGCATTAATGCCCTATTACGCCGCGTACATAGTGAAAAAAATGAATTAACACAACAAGCGAAGCAAAGTGAAATTAACTTTGGTGATTTATCTATACAAGTACAAAAACAAGAAGTGTATTGGCAACAAAAGCTAGTCGAATTAACCACTAACGAATTTGATTTATTATATTTATTAGCGAATAACGCGGGTACTATTTTATCGCGTGATGATTTACTTAACCAATTACGTGGTTTTGGTTACGATGGTATGGATCGCACCATAGATATGCTAATTTCACGTTTGCGTAAAAAATTTAATGATGATCCTAGTAAACCCAAACGCATAAAAACAGTTTGGAAAAAAGGTTACCTTTTTGTTGCACAAGCTTGGGCCAAAGAGAGCTAATTTACTGTGAGCAATTTATTCGTTCGCCTCTATTTAGTACTCATTATTGCATTTATTGGGCTAGGTTTTAGCATTGATACTTATTTTGAACAACAAGCAGCCAATAACGACCTGACTTCTGATATAGAGCTACACAAAGGCACTTTTTTCTTATTAAATAAAGAATTACAATCATTACCCGCAGAAGAAAGAGAACAATACTTAGCGATTATAGCCCCTTCTTTTGGTTATCCTATTCAGCTTACACAACTTAACCCCAATAGTTTTACAGCAGAACAAAAAAAATATTTAGCTCAAGGTGGCATTATCTCGCGTTATGATGATGAATTGTCTAAAGCATGGTTTTTTCAAAAATTAGCCCAAAGTAATAAAATTATTGTACTAGGGCCTATTTTACTTGAACCGAATGGTTCCACAAACTTATTAACAAACTTATTATTTTTTAGTAGCTTAGCGTTAGTTATTTTTATTTGGGCTTGGCCGTTATCCAAAGGTTTAAAAAAACTCACTCAAGCCGCAACCGAATTTGGTCAAGGCAATTTTGCGGTGCGTACCAATACTAAAACATCTGCTCCCTTAGTTAGCTTAGCTAAACACTTCAATGCAATGGCCAGTCGTATTCAACGTTTGATCAAATCTCACAAAGAATTATCTCATGCAGTATCTCATGAATTACGTACACCAATTGCACGGCTACGTTTTGCGATGGAAATGGTGCGCGAATTAGATGATAAAGAACAACAGCATAAATATTTACAAGCCATGGATGACAATATTGAAGAACTCGATGGTTTAGTCGATGAATTACTGACATACGCACGTTTTGATCGTGAAGAACCTGACTTAAACATAAAACCTCAAAATATAGTAAAAACCTGTTACCAAGTCATTGAAAAATTCAGCTTAACCCATAAAAATCTACATATATATTGTGCAAATTCTCAGCAACAAAATATACAATGTGCTTTTGATGATGATGCCATAAAGCGAGCATTAGATAACCTTATTCGTAATGCTTGTCGTTATGCTAAACAGACAATAAAAGTTAGCGCGACAATCATAGATAATCAGATAGAATTAACGGTTGATGATGATGGTCAAGGAGTACCAATTAGCGCACGAAAAACACTTTTTGATCCTTTTGTGCGTTTAGATCAAAGCCGAGATCGTAATTCTGGTGGTATTGGTTTAGGGCTTGCTATGGTAAAAAAATTAATCGAATTGCATCATGGTCATGCACAAGTCAGCGACGCTGAATTAGGTGGTGCACGTTTTATCTTAACTTGGCCAATACGTTAACACTGGCAATAATTTTCAGTGGTATTCATCTTCATTTGCCGCTAACATAAAATGATCACTCTACGCTAAAAATAACATCACCAATGAGTAAAACAATTAAAGTTGACGATAAAGTGCTTGCTGATATTGGCCGCGGTTTCACGGTTCCAGCAAAACCCGAATTACTACTTAAATTACAAGACTTAATGGCACAAGATGGCACTAATCTTAACGAAATTGCCGAGACAATATCTCTCGATGTAGCTATTTCAGCAACCATACTAAAAACCGTAAACTCCCCTCTTTATGGCTTGGCACGCAGTATTTCAGACATAAAAAAATCTGTCCGTTATTTAGGCCTTTCTGGTATTTATAGTTTAGTTACTAGTTGCTTATTAAGACAAGGATTTTCACAAGACTCATGCGGAATCTCACTTGACGAGTTTTGGCAAAACAGTAGCAACATTGCCAATATTTCAGTCTTTATTGGTAAACAAATAAAACAAAATATCTCGAGTGAAAAACTATTTACTATAGGTTTATTTCACGATTGCGGTATTCCCGTGATGGCAATGAAATATAATAATTATCAACAGGTGTTAGATTTTTCTTTAAATAACCCCAGTAAAACGCTACCTGAAATAGAAGAAAAACAATATCAAATTAATCATGCCACCTTAGGTTATTATGTTGCATCATCATGGCGATTACCTAAAGATATTTACCAACTCATTTTACGTCATCACGAACGTGATTTTTTAAATTATTCAGATAATTCAGAAATGCAACTTGCTTTCGCCATACTAAAAATGGCTGAAAATATTGCTTATCAACATAAACATTTTTGCGATTGTGCCGATTGGCATTATTTACAAGACACTGTGTTGACCGTATTAGATATAGATGAAGATCACTATAAAGACATTATTGAAG
>WGGB01000275.1 GCA_015491935.1 Alteromonadaceae bacterium | reverse complement strand
GCGAATATTTTGCAACGACCAAAGAGTTCCGACAGAAAATCAATGATTTTTTTGCCATAACACTTCCGAGGATAGCTGATACTTTAGACAGTTGGATTAATGACAACTTTCAAACACTGACGCCTGCATCTTGAAGAGTTATGGGTATAGATTACGATGGAATACGGCCTAAAATGATCGCTTACGTTGTAACGTCAGCCCATGCGTTTGTGTATGCGAGGTTTGTGGTTTTAATCCGTGTAATTGCAAAGACGATACGCCAGACGATTTGTGTTACCAATGCCAGCAATCACCTTGTCAGTGCATTGATGAACCTTGTAATAACTGCGGTGATACTCCTTGTAGTTGTGATACGGGTGACGACGATGGTGAAACAGGTAAACCTGAGAAAATATTTATTACCCTAACCGATGGTAAAGTACGCCAAATACAACACATGAAAAGTGTATTGTTTATGGGGGCTGATGGTGAAATGCTCACGGCTAAACAATTTGTAGAACAGCTATTTGGCGACTTGCCACGCTTTTTTGGTAACGAAGATGAGTTACGCGAAATATGGAGCAACCCAAGCACCCGTGAAAAGTTATTAGCAGATTTACATGAAGCTGGTTACGACGATGAAAAACTCGATAGCATGAAAGACATTATCGACGCCAAAGACAGTGACGTATACGACCTATTAGCCTTTGTAGCCTATGCCAGAGATACCCACACACGCACCGAGCGAGTTAGTAAGGCAAAACCTCTTATCTCAAGAGAATTTACTTATAAACAGGTCGAATTTATCGAATTCATTTTAGATAAATACATAGAAGATGGCGTACAAGAACTAGCAGCTAAGAAGATGCGCAGCTTAGTCGAACTTAAATACAACACCATAAGTGATGCCGCCGCAGAGTTTGGTTCACCGGCAGCAATACGAGACACGTTTATTGGGTTTCAGAGGCATTTGTATGAGTAATAAATTAAAGGATAAATATTAGGGGCAGATCAAAATAATTATGCTTAGTTGAGTATTTTTTGTTTAAAAAACATTAAATGTTAACGCGTGATCCCATCCTGATGATAGATATAAAATTGATTGTGATATGAGTATATTGTTGTTTTTTGTTATAGTTGTGCTCAAATAATATTTAATAATAGTGTTGCAAGGATTTAAAATGAAACTTTATGGCTCAACCACCTCACCCTTTGTTCGCCGTATTCGCTTATATTTAGCATTAAATAATATTAGTGCAAATGATCACCAATTTGTTAATTTAGATATTTTTTCAGAAGATGGGCGAGCGCAACTGATTAAAGATAATCCTACTTTAAAAGTACCTTATTTGGTTGATAATGATCAGCATATTTTTGATTCACGGGTGATTTTTCGTTACTTAGCACAAAAGTTTGCTCAACCAGCGCTGTCTTGGCATGAGGAAAATTTACTTACTTTAATTGATGCGGCCAATGACTCTTTTGTCACCTTGTTTTTATTGCGTCGTTCAGGTTTAGACAGTAACGAAGACGTATTATTTTTTAATTTGCAAAATGAACGTGTTGCTATTTTAGTTGAGCAATTAAATATCGCGGTTGCTAAAGGCGATTTTCAGCAATGGCATTATCCTAGCATTTGTTTGTTTTGTTTGCTCTATTGGGCTAATTTGCGAGATCTTTATCCGTTTGAAAAATATGAGGCGTTAATGACCTTTATAGATGATATAAAAGCTAAGCCTGAATTGACCGAACAACTGAGAGCAACCGATCCAAGAAATTAAAAAGAATAGCTAGTACCAATAATGGCTTTTTCTTCACGTGTATTATTGCCTACTATTGCATTGGGTAAATTATCATTTAGCTTCTGAGAGGTTAAAGTGCCAATAAAACGCCAATTTTTATTAATACTATAACTACCCACAACACCTAAGCTATTTAAGTTATAGAATGTTTTTGGATTAATGCTATTAAGGTTAGCAAAATGAATGATTTTGCTACTTTTTTCATCTAACGTTATTGTATTAATACTGATATTTGAATTTTCAATGGCTTCAATTTTTGCTTCTAGACTTACCGCAATATTTTCACTATTAAAAACTAAAAGCGAGCTTTGTAAGTAATAACTTATATCGTGGCTTTTATTTTGAGTAATATTACTTTGGGCGCTAAACCGTCCGTATTGATAAAATGCTTCACCAGAAAAATTATTTAGTCTTTGTACTTGTTGAAAACGAATTAAAGCAATTTTATTGTTGTTGCTTGTTTTTTCATCAAACCGTATTTGAAGTTTGTTGGCATTTAAGTTTAATTTTAAGCTTTGGTTTAGTATTTGAGTTTTACTTTTATTAGTCATGGGCGATGGATTATTTTCAACTAGCGCAAATGCATAGCTATTGCATAACAATAGCAAACAAAATACGGTCAATTTGGCTAATATGTGCATTTAATCTATCCCTTAGCGCGAGTGTTTTTATCGCTGTTTTTTATAACCCATATTTAATCAAATGGCGATGAAATTAGTCATGTGTATTTATTAAACTCAATGCCAATAAATAATAAACAAACTACTCATAAACTATAGCCAATTATTTTATAAATGTTGTGATAAAAATAAAAAAAATGCCTACTTTTGTTAGCATTTTGATCTTTATACAATTTTATTTTTAGTCTGTTATTTTGTTTTAAAAAGAAGAAAAATATTTTTTGTTCCCTTATGGCTCAAGCGCGCTATAATTGCGCGTTGGTTTTTTAGAGGGTGTGCGTTTGTTAGCTGTAATTCGACTTTTATGTTTGGCGATAGCCTTAATTATTATTTCAGTGTCAATTTCTTTATATTGTCTTGTTAGGCCATTTCGTCGTAATAATGTGTATTATGCTTCGCAACTTATGGGGAAGGTATCATGGTTATTAGGGTTAAAGGTTGAAATAAGAATTCCTGATACGGTTAAAAATAAAGGCCCTTTTGTTTATATTTGTAACCATCAAAATAGTTACGATATTTTTACTGTGAGTGCTGCTGTACAACCTGCAACGGTGAGTATAGGTAAAAAAAGTTTAAAATGGATCCCGTTTTTTGGGCAAATGTATTGGTTAACTGGCAATATTTTAATTGATCGAAAAAACAGTAATAAGGCGATGAATACTATTGCGCTAACCGCTAAAAAAATTAAAGAAAAACAGCTTTCTGTTTGGTTGTTTCCTGAAGGTACTCGCAGTAATGGACGTGGATTATTACCTTTTAAAACGGGGGCTTTTCGTACGGCAATACAAGCGCAAGTTCCTATTGTTCCTGTTTGTGCAAGTAATTTGCATAATAAAGTTAAATTGAACCGTTGGGACAATGGTAAAATGATTATTGAGTTTTTAGATCCTATTGATATTAACGATGTGAAAAAAGAAAACATAAGAACTATTACCAATGAAATACATGACCTAATGGCCAATAAAATCACCGAACTAAATAATGAGTTAGAAGGATAAAGAGTTATGAATGATGAATTACAGCAGTGGCGTGAACATACCGAATCATTAGTTAATGCGCTTATTGAAGACGGCACCAATGAAGAAGTGTTTCATACCATAGAGCATCATTTTTCAAGTGAAAATTTTGAACTATTAGAGCAGGCGGCAATTACAGCTTTTAAACTAGGTTTAGAAGTTGAAGAGCCTGAAGAAGCAGAACTTGAAGATGGTAGCAAAGTGTTTGCGTTTGATATTACTACTGAACAAGCGCTAGATGCTGATATTATTTTTGCAGAAACTGAAAAAATGTATGCGTTAGCACAACAATGTAATATTGAGTACGATGGTTGGGGTACTTATTTTGAAGAATTTGAAGAATAAGTTTCATTTATTTATTGATTAACCGTTGAACTGGTGTGAAAATATAGCATCGCGTGAGTATTGCTACTCACGCTAATATAATTACTATAAATTCAAGGAGAGAAACATGGAATGGTTAGACGCTTTATTTAGTTTTGAAACATTGGCGATAGTAATACCCGTTATTGTTATTGTTGGGGTTTTTATTGTTGCTACGGTTAAGTCTCATCGCAAACATTTAAAAAGAATTGCAGAATTTGAAAATAGTTATATTCCCAAACAAAAATAGATTTGTGAATAGAGTCATATAAAAGAGCTGGTATGCATATTTGGGGTAAAGTTTTAGGTTTTCTGTTTGGCTTTATGCTTAGTCATACCATCATTGGTGCCTTGTTAGGTTTGTGGCTTGGTCATCGTTTTGATACAGGCTTAGGTTTTAATTTTAACAACTTATCTGGCAACGCCAACAGTGAGTCTGAACGACAAGCTGTCTTTTTTTATACCAGCTTTTCAATTATGGGTTACGTTGCCAAAGCTAATGGTCGCGTTTCTGAACATGAAATTGCTTTTGCCAAGAGCTATATGGATAAGCTTGGCTTACAAGCGGATATGCGCCAACAAGCGCAAGATGCTTTTCGAGAAGGAAAAATGGCGGGGTTTCCTGCTATTGAGCGTTTAAAAAGCTTTAAACGCAGTTGTGGCAATCGCCATGACGTTTTATTAATGTTTTTAGAGATACAAATTCAACTTGCGTTTGCAGATGGTGAATTAGATCACTATGAACGACAAGCATTGCATACTATTGCTAATACTTTAGGCTTTTCTAGCCAAGATCTTGATAAACTTTTAGAAATGATCATTGCTGGTGCTGAGTTTCATCAACAATCGGGTACGCATGGTTTTGGACAAAAGGCTGCGACTAGTTCTCAATTAGATAATGCTTATAAAGTGTTAGGGCTTGATGAAAACATTTCGATGCAAGAATTAAAAAAATCTTATCGTAAACTCATGGCACAACATCATCCTGATAAATTAGTCTCAAAGGGTTTACCGCCTGAAATGATGGAAATGGCGAAACAAAAAACGCAAGACATTCAAGCCGCTTACGATTTAATTGTGCAGCATCGAAAATTATCGTCTTAAATTATTTGATTAATTTTCTTTTACCAACCTATATGCTTTAACCAACCATTAATCGCTTTTAGCAGTTCTTGGCGAGGATAGTAACCTGTTATTAGATTACTTAACTGTCGTTGGCGATAATAGACTTTAAGCTGCTTTTTACTCTGACTACGACTCAATGACGCTAACGCTAATACTGTACTGTTATCATGTTTTAGGTATAGGTCTAGTACGGGTACATCAATACTCGCTAATGCTTTAGCATAACTTTTATTATCTTCTTCGGTTAGTAAATGAGCACTTAAAAGCACTAATACATCAGGCTGTTTTATTTGTGTTTGCTGATATAAATTTACTAACATGGCGGCATTACTACCTTCGGCAACCACTAAAAATAAACCAGGATAATTAGCCGCTTTTTTCATAACTTTAGCCATTATTTGCGCTAATTTATTTTGATATTCTTTTAACGATTTTTTATTTTCTTCATTTTGGGCAAGTTTCTTTATTTTAACTGATGGGTAATGTTCAGGCTTCGGCATTGATTGAATTGTAATGGTTGTCCAACCTAAATCGGGTAATTTTTGTCGTAAAAAATTGATTGCTTTAGGTGAAGTGGCAGCTTGTTGCCAATCGCTGAGTAAAATGGCTACGCCTTTAGGATTACCGGTAGTTTCTTCTGAAATTAAGGTGATAAAATCATCACTGCCAAGTAATACTGGTTTAACTTGGTCGGCATTAAGATAATGTTTTATGTCATTTTTAAATTGTTTTTCACTACTAATGGGGAAGCGAATAGTAGGCTTTGTTGTTGGTTTTGTATTGGTGTCGGTTTTATGGTCACTTGCCTTAGACGTTTTCTCTACTGTTTGCAAAGGTTTTTCTTTTACACTTTCAGCTGGCTTTTCTTGAGCGTAACTAGAGTCTAATGCTAGTGTCGCTAAACTAAAAAATATCAGAGACAGTAGAATACGTCGCATTTTATCCCCTTTTAACCTTGGGTTGATCAGTGCTTTATCGGTTAAGCATTCATTTTCTTAATAGGTAACTATAAGTAACTATACTCGTTCTACTTGAATATGCTAGTTTCAAACTGGTTGTACTTAGCAGATTCAAGCGTAACCGTTATGGGTATTATTTATGTTCAATTAATTATTATGTAAATGGACTCTCGCTGATAAAAACTAACTCTTTATTTGTTACTGGGTGCTGTAGTGTTAACATTTTAGCGTGTAATTGTAAGCGTGGGCTAATGGTTAAGGCTTTGTCGTGTGCATATAAACGATCGCCTAATATAGGGTGTTCTAATGCTAGCATATGCACCCGTAGTTGGTGCGAACGTCCTGTAATAGGAGTTAATTCAACTAAGCTGCTATTTTCATCACGTGATAATACTTTATAGCGTGTTTGTGATGGTTTGCCATGCTCAAAATCTATTTTTTGTTTAGGTCTATTAGGCCAGTCACAAATAAGTGGTAGGTCGATTTCGCCACTATCCTTTTTTACTAAGCCATAAACGCGAGCAATATATAACTTTTTGGTTAAACGCTGTTCAAATTGACGACTAATATTAACGTGAGCGGCTTTGTTTAATGCCATAATCACGATACCAGAAGTTGCCATGTCTAAACGATGAACAATAGTAGCACTTGGCAATACTTTATTAACACGCGTTTGCAAACAATCTTGATGCTCAGGTAAGCGTCCAGTAACCGTTAATAAACCGCTGCTTTTATTGAGCACGACAATATCATTATCTTGGTAAATAATATCAAGATAAGGCGTCATTGGTGGCTGGTAAATAAAGTCTGGATTAGCTGCCATAATTTTCCTAAAGTTTTGTTAAGTTATTGCTCAATTTAATTACATAATAAAGTAGGTCATTGTCGTGCCTCGCTGCGCTCGTGACGACCTACAATGTAACTATGCTTTTTGTAGGTCGTAACTTACGTCACAAGGATGTGACTTATTAGACAATGCAGGAGCATATTGTCCTGAGCATATTGTCCTACTGCGACAAAATCTATTAATGTGATACCACAATTAAGCGCACCGCTTCAAATTTAAGTTGCGCATTTTCAATATAATAAGTTAAATCTTGCTGTTGGCTAGTAATAAAATCAATTTCTTCTTGGCGAACACTTGGGTTAATTGCGGCAAGGGCAATTAAACGCTGTTGCTCTTCATTTAAGCTTTGTTGCATACCCTTTAGTGCTTTACTTTTAATAGTCGTGATTTTTGCTTTTGCGTGTGCTTCAGCTTTAGTCACTAGCGGTGCAATTTGTGAGTTAAGTGCTTTAGTAAGTTGTAATGCCATTTGTTTTTTTACGGGTACAACTTGGCTGTCTAATACACTTTCACTAATTTTACTTTCTAAATCGTTACCTTTAGCATCTACCAAGACGCGTACTGGCGTAGTAGGTAAATAACGCCCTAGTTGTAGCTTGCTTGGCGCCATAGCTTCTAAAGTATATAAACATTCTAAAAAGAAAGTACCAACAGGTAAAGCAGGATTTTTTAATAAGCCAATGCTTGCATTACCAATTTCTTCACTAAGAATAAGTTCAATAGATTCACGCACCATTGGGTGATCCCAAGTGAGTAATTGATAATTTTCACAAGCTAATGCAGTATCTCGATTAAAGGTTACTGTGGTGCCATCTTCAGGTAAACAAGGAAAGTTTTCACTGAGCATATGTTCGGTTGAATTAAGTGCAATAGCGTTGTCAGCTTTATCGTCTTGAGCAATACCAAAAACATCAAATACTTGAAACATAAACTGCGGTAATTGAATTTGTTGATCTTGTGCGGCTATTTCGTCAACGAGTGTTTTAGCTCGTCCTTGTCCTGACGAATGTATTTCTAATAGCTTATCGCGTCCAGACTCTAACTCAGCTTTTATTGTTAAATGCTTTTGTTTGCTATTTTCAATTAACTGTTGTGCTTGTTCGCTATTTTCTAAACCTTGTAAAATAAGTGACTTGAGTTCATTGCCATAACTTTCAAATACCGCTCTACCTGTAATACACGTATGTTCAAAGGCATTTAAACTTTGCTGGTACCAGTTAAATAATAAAGCTTGTGCTGAGTTTTCAAAATAAGGTACGTGTAAGTTAATAATTTCTTGTTGACCAATGCGATCTAAACGTCCTATACGTTGTTCAAGCAAGTCTGGGTTAGCAGGTAAATCAAATAATACTAAATGATGGGCAAATTGAAAATTACGACCTTCGCTACCGATTTCTGAACATAATAATATTTGTGCGCTGTCTTCGTCTTGAGCAAAATAAGCAGCCGCTTTATCGCGTTCAAAAATACTTAAACCTTCATGAAAAACCGCAGCGCGTATGCCTTCTTTTACGCGTAGTGCATTTTCTAAATCCATCGCGGTTTGTGCGTGAGCGCAAATAACTAATAGTTTTTCTTTAGGGGCATTATTATCAAGTGCCGTTTTGTTGAGGTTTTGTATTAGCTCAATTAAATAATTAACACGGGGATCAACATCTGTCCAATGGCTACTATTTAACGCAAGTGAAAATAATATTTCAGGTGTTATTAATAAATTAGCGCGTGGTGACTGGCTTAATTCGTCAATATCGCCACTATTAATAAAATCATTAATTTGTACTTGATACAGTTCGGGTAGCGCTAATGGTGTCGCGTGTAATTTTCGCGCAGGAAAACCTTTAATAGTATTGCGACTGTTTCTAAACAAAATACGGCCAGTGCCATGTCTATCAAGTAACTGCTTTAATAATTGTTGGCCCGCTTGGTTGCTACTTGGCTCTGCTGATTGCTCAGTTGACATTGCACTGTTATTAAAGTCATTAATCAGTGAACTAATGTCACTTTCTTTTAATAATGAGGTTAACGTTTTTTGTTGGGCTTTATTAAGAATGTCACCTGAAATGATTGCATTGGCAGCATCAGCAACTTGTTGATAATTACTTTCTTCGTCAATAAATTTTTGATAATCAAAAAATCGATCTGCATCAAGCAATTTTAAACGGGCAAAATGACCTTCGTGACCTAATTGATCGGGTGTTGCGGTAAGTAAGAGTACACCTGGTGTTTTTTGTGCTAATTGCTCTATACATTGGTATTCATCACTAACATTATCAACTTGCCAAGCTAAATGATGGGCTTCATCAACCACCATTAAATCCCAGTTTTCAGCTAATAGTGCTTTGTGCCACTGTGGGTTTTGAACAATAAAGTCTAAATTAACTAACACTAATTGTTCGCTTGAAAATGGATTACTTTGCTCGCCATTATCATTGTTTTCTTTACTACTCTCGATACAACGATCATGGTCAAAAATACTAAAATGTAAATTAAAGCGGCGTAGCATTTCTACCAACCATTGATGCATTAATGGCTCTGGTACAACAATTAATACTCGCTGTGCACGTCCAGTGACCAACTGTTGATGAATAATTAAACCTGCTTCAATGGTTTTACCTAAACCGACTTCATCGGCGAGTAAAACGCGAGGCGCAAAACGTTGGCCTACTTCTTCGGCAATATAAAGTTGATGAGGAATTAAACTAACGCGACCACCAGTTAAGCCTGTTAATGGTGATTTTTGCTGAGTAAACTGGTGTTTTAAGGTGTCGCGGCGTAGGCGAAACCAATCAAGCCTATCGGTTTGTCCATTAAGTAAGCGATCGTGAGGATTATTGAATTTAATAAAGTGGTCTATCATCACTTCTTTTAAGCTTGTTTCTTCACCTGTATCGGTACGAGTGCCGTAGTAGGTTAACAAGCCTTTTTCTTCACTAACATCGGTGATTTTTAATTGCCAACCTTCATGGCTAGGAATAATATCGCCGTTATTAAATTTTATGCGAGTTAATGGTGCGTCTTGTATGGCATATTTGCGTGAATCACCTGTGGCGGTAAATAAAATGGTAACAAAACGCGCTTCAACCATCATTACGGTACCCAAACCTTGATCTGATTCACCGTCACTGATCCAACGTTGGCCCGGACAAAACTGCATAAAAATCTCCAAAAAATTATAACGAATACATAACAAAATTGAGCAAATTGGTATCACTAAAATGCTTGCTCAAGAAAAAGGGCGCTATGTTAACGCTAACCCAACATTAATCATAGCTGGCTTAGTAAAAAAAAGTGTTTTTTTGATGTTTTTATTGCTTGTTAATAAGTCTATAAAATGTAATAGCTATAAGCGATTAGGTAATAAATAGTAGACTTGAAACTCTCATAGTAAAGGTACGGCTATATCTGATAAGTTTCAAGTCTTTATTTTTATAAGGGAATGTTTAATATTTATTGATTGTTTTTTACTTCATCTAATGCTTTTTGAACAGCCTCAAAAATTAATTTATCTGCTAGTTCTTCATCATTTTCAGGAATATCCCAATCCATTATTTTGCGATATTTTTCTACAAGCGCAGCTACATCTTCAACTATCTTGTCGTGATATCGCTCAATTTCAATTTCTTGCATACTTTTCATTAGAAAGCCTTTTGATAGTTATTATTCGATTAAATTTATATTAATAGTTTTTGGTTAAGTTATATATCTAGACTTAATATTCCCGTTTTTGAATTCAAATTAAACTAATTAATATGATGATTTTAAATGTTTTTATATCTCGTTATGGTAAAAAATTGTTGTCTAGATAAAGTAAGAAACCAAATGAGATATTAAATTAATTCTGCCACAAACACTTTTAACTTACCATATTTAACCGCCGATTTATTGATTCAGGTAAAGCTTAATATTGATAACCTTTTTATATTCATACGGAAATGACTTGCTTATGAGTAAGTTGCTTAGATTATCGTATGCGTAGTATGGAAAAATTTGACAACCAATTTAACATTAAAAAAACGGGCAAGTAGGTTGGCACGACTCATTTTACGCTATGTCGTTCCTAAAGCGCCTAATGGAATAGGTGTTTATCCCGTTCAGCTAATTAATGAACTTAATAATGATTATTAGCAAATATGTTTGGTTTGATTCGTAAAATTGTGAATAAATACTCGTAAGCTTTACGAGAAGAAAGCGTGCTAGCACATAAAATTAAATATTTAGCATGATTGTAATTGGAATAATCAAAAAAATAGATGTTAACCACTTTATCCTATTGAAATTGCATACATTAAAAATGATTGTTAATTTTATTGTTAAGTGTCACCTATGTGACACTTATTTTATTTATATCATCTATACTATTAAAACTGAATATATAAATATATTTTAATATTAATAATAAATGGAGTAAGACCTATGAAATCCCCTTTAAAATCAAGATTGTTGAGTTTAACTATCGCTGGAATTTTAGGTACTAGTATATTGACTGCTGAAACTGTTTTAGCTGAAAATGTTCAAGAAACGTTAAGTTTAGTTCCTGTTCAAGGTGTAAGTCCAGCGGAGGCACGTGTTATGTCGCGTTCTGCTGTTCAAGTATTGCGTGAAATAGCTAATGCTAGATCGGCTATTCATAGAAAAGACATTAAAAAAGCTAAAATTAATTTAGAAGAAGCTATCATTATTATTGATATACTTAAGTCTGAACAGCCTACCGCAATCGTTAGTGATAATATTTTTATAGCTAAACAGCATTTAGATTATGAAAGCAGTGAAGAGGTTAGTAATGATTTAGTACCAATTGAAGAAAGTTTAACTGAAATTGAAGATTTTGTTCCTGTAGAGAAGGCTCGAGTTCACACTAAAGCGGCCAAAAAATATCTTAAAAATAAAGATAAAAAAGGCGCTAAAGTAGAACTTGACGCTGCGGCTGCAGCATTGATTTATACCGAAGTAGATCTTCCGTTAGCGAGTACTGAAAAAAATGTTAACGCAGCCTTACAAGCATTAAACAATAAAAAGTTAAAACAAGCAGACAAGTTATTGAATCAGGCTGAAGATGGTGTCAGATTTATGTCTTCTGCGATTGAAGCACCTATTAACCAAGCACAAAAAAATCTAGGGCAAGCTAGTAAAGATTATGCTGCTAAAGACTATAATGCAACTAAAGCTGATTTAGCTAAAGCAGGTGCTTGGGTAGATAAAGCGGCGAGCAGTAAAGATAAAAGGACCAAAAAAGAAGCTAATAAGCTTAAGAAAGAGTTAACAGCAGCACAAAAAAAAGTAGAAAAAAAAGGTAGCAATCTTCAATCTACACTTGATCGACTATGGGCGCACAGTAAAGCACTTGCTGAATATGAGACAGAAAAAGCAACAGCCAGCTGGGATAAATTACGTGGTAATAGTAAGGCTAAGCTTAATTTGATCGATGCTAAATTATATCTTTCATATGCAGAAAGTGCTCAGTTTATGAAAGGTACATCATCAGAAGTTTCTAGTGAATTAAATAAATCGAGTGATTATCTTAAACAAGCAGGGAAAACGGCAGATAAAAAACTATCCAAAAAAATACAAGCTTTAAATAAAAAATTAATATTTCTTAAAAAAGATATAAATGATCATAGCGTTAAAGCGCATAAACATTATGAATTAGTAAAAGGTGATTTTCGCAAAACCATACATGATATATAAGAGCATCTTGTAATTCATTTAACGCTTGAAAAAATAAGTGAAAATAAAATTATGCTTATGACATTAGAAGGGTGTTTAAAAATTACAACCGAAAGATTAGCGTTATAAAAAATATTTGATTAATTATATTAAGGAAAAATTATGTCTACTGAAAACAATTGTATAGCAGTTTATAAAACTCATCATGAGGCGGAAGCTGCGGTTAAAAAATTAGAGCATGATGGGTTTAACTTAAAGCACTTATCTGTTGTAGGTAAAGGTTATCATTCAGAAGAGCACCCTATTGGTTACTATAATACGGGTGATAGAGTTAAATTTTGGGGTAAACAAGGTGCTTTTTGGGGAGGATTATGGGGAATACTATTTGGTTCTGCTTTCTTCTGGATACCTGGCATTGGTCCTTTAGCCGTTGCAGGATCATTTGCATCAGTACTTGTTGGTGGTATTAGCGGTGCTGTGATGACTGGTAGTCTTACAGCTTTGGGAGCAGCACTATTTAGTATTGGTATTCCTAAAGATAGTATTCTGAAATATGAAGAGGCACTAAAAGCTGATAAATTTATTCTTATTTGTCAAGGAAGTAATGAAGAGGTTGAGCGAGCTCGTAGCCTTCTTGAAGATGATGCCACTGCTGATTCTGTAGACGTACATACTTCTGTTTAGC
The DNA here is from genome assembly GCA_015491935.1 of Alteromonadaceae bacterium. Taxonomy (GTDB): domain Bacteria; phylum Pseudomonadota; class Gammaproteobacteria; order Enterobacterales; family Alteromonadaceae. The sequence goes on along the minus strand of WGGB01000275.1, from coordinate 2,252 downwards.
TAATCAGTGAGTAAATAAAATATCAGTTATTGGTTGTCGCTAATAGCTGATATTTTTACTATAATTAATAGTAATCCCTAATGTTGATCTTTGTAACAATATTAGTTCTGCTTAGTCAAATGTAAAACTTATAATACATTGATTTTATTGATTTATTTGATGTTTGATTGCTCGTTTTATCTTTTGGGGGCGATTTTTGTACTATCATCAATTTTTTTCGTACATATACAGTATGATGAGAAAGTTGAAAATACTTCAATATTCTTAAGCAAGATGCATAAGCACGTTAATAAATAATAAGAAGAGAGAAGATGAAAAATAAAATACTATTAAATCAAGAGGTTATAAAGTCATTAGGGGCATCTACGTGGTGGGCTGGTGGTTTGTTGAGCTTGTTAGGCTTAGTTGGTATATTTTTTCCGTGGGTATTATCCTTAACGATTGAGTTTTTTTTGAGTTGGTTAATGATAATAGCGGCTACTTTATGGGGGTATTATGTTTATAAATGGAACAAAACTTCATTTATTCATTGGTTAAAACCCTTAATTCTTTTAATTGGTGGTATATTACTTGTTATTTTCCCTATCTCAGGTGTCGCCACAATAACCTTACTAATAGCTTTCTATTTACTTACCGATGCTTTTGGTAGTTTTGCTTTGGCGTTTGAGCATAAACCTTTAGGCGGCTGGTTTTGGATGATATTAAATGGTTTATTATCATTGGTGCTTTCATGTGTAATTCTCGTTGGCTGGCCTGATACTTCACTTATTTATTTGGGAATAATTATTGGCATTAGTTTATTGTTTGATGGCTTATCTTTGTTAATGTTTGGTTTTGCAATGAAAAAATCTTCTTAGCTTAAAGATTAAATTTAATTTTGCTTAAATAGAGCTTTTTCTTGCTTGTCAGCGGTCATTTTACGTGCCATGCTGATTAATATACGGTTACCATTTAGGTGATCGTATATTTTCTTGTCATTGATGCTGGAGAAGCCCTTATGAGCAGAGAAAATAGCCAACACCAAGTTAATCCACTCCCAGAAAAAACGCTTTATATTCTTGATACTAATATTTTATTACACGAGCCTTTTGCTTTTTTATCTTTTCAAGAGCACGATTCTATTAAGGATAGGCGTAAAGACGTTAGTCGTGATGCGCGTGTTGCTATTAGAGCATTAGAAGATGTGTTAAAGGATGCGACACCAGAAGAAATTTTAGCAGGAGTGCCACTATCAGGTATGGTGAGCAACAACCTAGTGGGCGACTTTCTATTTTTAATAACTATAGTCTACAGCAAACAGCACAGACATTATCTTTTAATGAAAATGAAAATGATAATCGTATCATTAATGCAGCCGTATATCTTCAACAGCAAAAATCATCAATAAAAGTCGTACTCGTTACCAAAGACATTAATATGCGCCTTAAAGCTAAAGGGGCAGGTCTTAGTAACAATTGAAGAATGGAGTAACCCCATTAACATCAGGATTAACTTATATCGCTGAGCGATTTAAAGATTTTTCGGGTAGTAGCACGGTTAATTTAAATGGCGTTGTGCGTAGTCGTTTAGCTTCTTTTGCTGAATAAAACTTATAGTTTTCCCTAGGTTGGTAAGTTGGATTAATAAATGCATTTTCGTTAATATGCTTTTCATTCACTGTATTTTTATATGCTATTTTTACCATAACAATAAATTAGGGTTTTACTTTGCAACGCTCTTCATCAATAAAAGTTTTTAGCCGTTTTAATCGCACTGTAATTTCAGTTTTTGTGTTGGTTATTATTATTGCCCTAACACTCGCCGGCACACGTTATTACCGTGAACTTAATACGTTTGAGCAACAAGCTGAGCATTCGATGAAGCAGCGGGCTAATACCATTAATCTTAAATTAGAGCATAGTGTGCAAGCTATTTCTGGTTTATTAGAATTTGCTAACTATTGTCTTAAAAACCCCAATCATACGGCTAAATTATTGCCAGATTTGGTGCAAGATGGTAATGAATTTTACTTAAAAGAACCTCCTCGAGATGTCATTAATCAACGTAAACAGCTGAGTGGTAATATTACAGGAATTGGCGATATCACTAAGTTTGATAAGTCATTACAACAAGAATTAGCTATGGCTAGTGCACTTACGCCTGCTTTTATTACCGCACAACACACTAATCCTGAAGTTTTATGGTTTTATTACGTGTCGAAAAAACGCTTTGTGAATTTGTTCCCTTGGGTGTCTAGAAAAGTATGGAAATAT
>WGGB01000274.1 GCA_015491935.1 Alteromonadaceae bacterium | reverse complement strand
GCAAGTAAGTTACATCACATAAATGCACAATTAAACGTTGCGTTTGTTCATCACTTAAATAACTGTTTGAGCCACCACTTTCAGGTTTAAGTTTGTCATTATCGAGATAATCATCAACATAGCGTTTAATGCTTTTTTCATGAATAAGTAACGCTTCAGCAATCTTTGCCAAAGACCAATCCTTGTTACGTAATAAAATAGCTTTTATTCGGTCACATTCTTTTTGCTCACGACAAGCTTATGGCGCTGTGTAAGCACTTTGATTTGTTTTGGTGTTAGGTCTATTTCTCGTATATGACTATCATGATCCGATCAATTTAAAAATTAACGATCTTGTTTGAAAAAGAGTATTTTCAATGATCATTGGTATAGTTATGCGCTATTACACTCCATCATGTTTTTTTAGCAGTTCAACACCACAATTAGGACACTTTACAGGTAACTTATTAAACCTATCATGTAGGGCTTCTAAATAAATAGGTTTTGCATCGTCATCACTAATCCCCAATGCGCTTTGTATTTCTTGTAACTTACTTTGCTCTGCTGTTGTTAAAAGCCCATCAGCAAATGCCTGTTCAACTTCAAGCTCATATTTTTGACGATTACGACGAAAGGTATTGCCAAAACCAGAAGCAATAATACCTGTTGGTAGCGCCACCATAGAAACCCCCACTAAGGTGATAATACCACCAAAAACTTTACCCGCTTTGGTAATAGGAGTGACATCGCCATAACCGACTGTTGTTAATGTGGTTACTGCCCACCACATTGCTGAAGGTATGCTACCAAACTCTTTAGGTTGTACTTTATGTTCAAGTAAATAAATACCACTAGAAGATAATACAATGATAGTAAACATAATAAAGTAAGCCGCAACTAACGCTGGCATTTCTTCTTTTAATACAGTAGTAAGTATGCGCATTGCCGTTGAATAACGAGTCAATTTAAAAATACGTAATAATCGTAATACTCGTAAAAAACGTAAATCTAGCACCATAAACATTGAGAGATAAAAAGGCAATATTGCTAATAAATCAACAATTGCCATAGGAGTAAATATATAGCTAAGTCGTGTTTTAAACGCTGTTTTATTATTTGCTGCTGTCGGCAAATCAACACAAGACCAAAGTCGCGCAAAATACTCAATAGTAAAAACGATTACTGAAAACACATCAAATAGATGAAACCAGTGATAATATTTAGTTTCTAATACTACTTCTGACTCTAAAACAATCGCCACTACATTAGAAAAAATCAATATAAACAGAGCACTGTTAATCGTTTTACCCAATAAATCATTGGCTAAATTCGTCGAAAAAACCTGTGCTACACGATGTCTAAGATTTGGCATATTTTTATTTATGGTTAATCTTATTGAATACACCATATACTGTCATAAATCGATAAAATTAAAATTTTATAATAACTTCATTCTAGCCGTTAATTTTATTAAATTCTATAGTTAAGTATTTTCCTGTTTTTGATATGTATTAAAAATAGGAAAGCATCAAAAAAACCATATGATGTCATAAAACAACTTGTGAACACCAATTGTTGTCGTAAAAATTATTTGAATAATTATGCCTGCTAAATATCCAAACCTAGCCCAACCATCTATAAACTCAGATAATCCATGAGACAGTAAACCTAACGAGGCTTGTCATTTTCAATAAAGGCTCCTATTATTTCACCTTCTTCAATTTTTATATATGGCTTAAAACAGTCGACTGAATTAAAATATTTTCAAATTTTATTTCTGAATGACAAACAGTAGATGAAAATTCTTGTTTTAGAATGAAAGAAAAACGATCTCCTCACAACGCCCTATATTTAAGCCATGCTCACGACCAAGATAAAAGTCACCGACTTTAAGTTCATTTCTGGGGATATATTTTGACCCTATAACCAAGTCAATGTCATGTGTTTGCAAGAAAGGCTAAAAGTATCCTTCATCAGCAGTAAAATAAGGTTCATGCTTGATACTCCGTTTAGTTGAGGGTGTAAATATAGCGAGTAATGTGTTCGCCTTAATTATGCCAATTATGGGTTTATTTTCAACTATGAGCTGGTATTTTGAGAGCTTTGCGCTTCTAATTTATCACGTATTAAAGCCGCAATTATTTTTGGTGTAATAAGCTCGTTCGCATTCATTTTAATGTTAGTAGCTATAGAAAAAAGTAATGATTTATTATCTGGTATTAATGCGCCGCAAGATATGGAAAATATTGCAATTTTAGGTGCTAATTCTTTTATTATAGCTGTTATTACCTTCTGACAAAGTACTAAAAACACCTATGAGTGTTTTCAAGTCAGACAAAAAGGTCGGCGATAGCTACTTAAACATTTGCGCTACTTGAATAGTTTCAGTAGCATTAATTTATGCCTACAGTATTACGAATTAGCCTTTTTCTTTTTTATAGTAATGAAAATAGTGAGCCTGTACATATATCCTATCACAAACATTCTCTGAGCAACTTATGAGCTATTTAACTATGCGGCTGAAACATTACGTTACCAAAACTAACAAGCAAAGCATTGAAAACAAGCATAAATAGTTTCATATTTATCTCCATATTCATTCCTATATAAACCCACAAGGATGTTAGCTTGCTACATTTTAATAATGTTAATAAACGCTTTAGCAAAAAAATTATTGTTGAGCAATTTAGTTATCAATTTACGCAAGCGCGTTATTGTATTGCGGGTGAAAACGGCATTGGTAAAACCACCTTATTACTAATGGCGGCAGGGTTAGAAGCGATTGATAGTGGTGAAATTTTATTTGAACAAAACTTAGTAACCACGATGAATGCCAAGCAAAAACTTGGCATTTCGTCGGATAAAATATTACTGCCCGAATTTTTAAGCGCACGTCAGCTGATTAATTTTCATTGTCAGCAATATCAGATTAATTTTCCTGAATATTTGATTTCTGCTTTACATTTTAATGAGCAACTCAATAAAAAAGTAGCGGAATTATCTCTGGGGAACAGTAAAAAACTATCATTAATTTTAGCGCTAGCTCATCAACCTAAATGCTTATTGCTAGACGAGCCAAGTACAGGATTAGATCACGAGAGCCGTGCTTGGCTATTAGATTATTTACACCATTATCATTTGCACACACAAGGGCAAATTATTGTTACCAGCCACGAAGACGATTTTTTAACTGACTCAGAATACACCCAGCTAGGCTTTCTCGAATTAACACAGCACTCCAAATTTACTGCTGCGAATGAGCAAACCAGTTAATGCTAAACGATAACAAAACACCTTTAGTACGTTCATACTTGCAGTTGCGCTATCAATGTTATCAACAGCAACTTAAAGCGATGTTAGTGGCGTTAGGGCTAATGCCGTTCACTTAAGGTGAACGGCATTTTTACTTTTAACAGGGTATCTATTCTTTGAACACTTCAGCACTCTCGGATATAGCCGCTCTCGCCTGCCAGGTAAAACAAATTGCTTTGCTGACTTTGTAATATTCATTGTGTATTTGGGAATGTTACCAGGAGTACAAAATGACAACTGTGTTAACTCGTGAATTATATGCATAGAAGCGCCATTAAAACTCAGTTGGTTTGGGTGGATACCATCCAGCGATTTAGCCATTAATACCATTTGATAACGGATTAAATTATAAGCCAATAATATCCCCCACAGCTCTTGTTTAATAAGCTCGGGTTGATTACTTCGCAATGTGAATCGATTGTCCAATAGCGACTGTTTCATTTCCCTAAACCCTAGCTCAATCTCCCATCTGTGGGCATATAAATCAACAATGTCAGCGGATGGAAAGCGCATAGGGTCTGTCATAGAAGTGAGTATTTGCAGCTCTTTTCCTTTCACTTTTTTTGTTATAAGTCGCGCTTGCATCGTCTTAGGTAATTCTGGAAACTTTTTCCGTGACTGAGGCGTCGTGGTTAATTGGATTAATTTATCTTGTCTTCCAAAACTATTAATAACTTCATATTGAGTGTTTTTTTTGAGCGGCATTAACCAATGTCTTGCTTTACCCGTACTTTGCCAGCGATGTAACAAGCCTAATGAATAAAAACCTCGATAAAACAACGTTAAACTATTATCAGGTGTTTTATCAATTAATCCTAACGCAAGATTCATCTCGTTAACTTCAACGCTATCAAATACACTGTTAGTCAATAAATGGCTCGTTAACTCCATCTGACATACCATACGCACTTGAGGGTAACTGGCCTTGCCATGCTGCGTCCCTGTTTTGGCAAACTCTTTATTATTTTCATCAGTATCGGGCGCTCGCCATACAACACCATCAACACCTAAAAGGCTTAAACCACACCACTGTCCATGATGAGCATCTTGGTTCCATTGTTGCTGAGTTTGCTGAAATACTGACTCTATGACTTTGCTACCAAGTTTTTTTCTCGCTTGCGTGACCGCACTTGATGCAACATAGGGGATGCCACTGGGTAAAATAATATCAAGCTGATTAAGCATTTGACGCATTGGAAACTTACGAAACAATGCCATGCCAATGACAGCCCACACCATATTTTCCATTGGCAACTTACGCTTTCGAATGGTAGATATACCGTGTTCTTTTAGCCCGGCACTAATAATTTCAGGAGAAAGTATTTCAGCGAGATTTTGGAATTCAGTAACGTTATTCGAATTTACTAAAGAAAGAGCAGTAGAAAGTTGCATAAAAAAAAATCCAGTGATATCAATCACTGGATTTTGATCTCATTAGCAAATTAATCAAGCAATAAATTGCTTAACTGATCGGCATTAGCGTTAGGGCAGTTTTTTTATTTTTTGATGATGGCATTGTATTTGGCTTTACCAGCCATGTTTTTATCAGCGTTAATCTCGTTAAGTGTTATTGCCGCTAAAGATACTCGCCTTATTGAACGCATCGGCTATCAGTGGGGCTATTTTTTATTGGTGTTTTTATTAATTCGTATTCAGCGTAGTGCCATTTTGGGTAGTCAATATAGCTATTATCTAAAAAGCTTAAATTACAGCGTTAAACTCACTAAAATCACCACAGTTTTATTAGTCATTTTAGCAGGTAATGCACCATTATTAGCGCCAAGCTTATTGGCCTTTTTGATCCCCAATATAGATACCTTAATGACGCAGTTTTACTTTATTTTATTTGCAATTAGTGTGCTATCCATAGCAGTGCTTGCGATAAAAAGCGCTACTTTTTTAGTGTTCTCATTAATCATTTTTCCACTAATTAGTTTGCTGTTAGTAGGTACAAAAATAATTGACTTATTTGCTGATATTCCTTTAACGCAAACAGCAACAATTTTAAATATTACATGGTTATCAGCTATGTTGCTCGAAGGTTATTTTACATCCTCATTAAACAACTTTTATCAACGCCTCAGCGCAAAATTGCATTTTAATAACCCCATCAAATTGGCTTTTTCTGGAAAAAAATACTGGCACTTTAGATTAATTGAAGCAAAGCAACAACTCGCAGCGAATTTGGGACGATTATTAACTTTAGTGCTAATTTCTATATTAGTAATGATATTTCAACTAAAAATGCATACACTCGCTAGTATTCCTGTGCAACTTATGCTCAATTATCTGTTCGCACTTGTTATCGCTAGTTATCATTTTGATAATGAAGCGTTTTACAAAAAATATCGTTATTATCTAGCCTCATTACTGATAACGCCGACAAAACGCTATTTTTACGATACTTTGACCATAGCATTACCGACATTATTAATGTTATTCATAAGCATATTATTATTGCAGTTTAGCTATTTAATAGCGCTAATATTACCGCTAACCATAGCGATTACTGTTATCGCTATTCATTATTTTACCCGTAACTTTTTTATATTACCGAGTATTTTAACTCTATTACTGTTACTGATTTTTTTTGCTCTGTAAGCTTCATTTCATCTTTACCCCTAAAAACTAAAGTGTAATCAAGAGATATAACTGTGTACCTATTACCACTGATAAAATCATTTAATACATTGTGTAAATGCATCTTTAATTTGTAAGAGCAGCTCTTCTACCATGTTTAGCTGCTCTTTTTTATTTTTAAAGCGCACATATAAAGATTTATATAAACCTGCTTTTCCTAACGATTTAATCTTTAACAACTCCTGCATGGCAAAATCATCCACTAACCATTTTGGGACAACAGCAACCCCCATATTAGTAGCTACCATTTGTAGCAATTTATGGCTATTTGCCACCTGCTTAATTGAATTAGGGACAACGTTTTCAGGTGTTAAAAAGTATTTAAATACATCTAAATTTTGTTTGTCGGTAGGGTAAGTTAATAAATTTACTTCACTAAAGTCATTAGCTCTTAAAAATAATTTACTTGCCAACTTATGATTAGGAGACATCACCGCCACCACTTCAAAACGGCCAAGGGGCTGATAATTAAACTCTCTTAGTTTATTTAAATTTTCATCTATTTCATCAGTAAAAAGCAAAGTGATTTCTTCATGAGGTTTATCATCAAAAATTTCATCGCATATTTCAATTAAATAACCATTATTCATTTGATTAAATTGTTCTATAACAGGTAGCAACCATTGAAAACAGCTGTGACAAGTCATTGCAATAGATAAATTAATAGGTCTATTTGGGGTTAACTGTAATTGTTGTTGGCATTGAGAAACTTGCGGCAACACTTGTCGAGCAAGCGTTAATAAATAATTGCCTTGCTCTGTAAATGTTATAGGGACTGAATTGCGATAAAAAACTTCATATCCTATGCGCCGCTCTAACTCTTTTATTTGATGTGAAAGTGCAGACTGACTCGTAAATAACAATTCAGCTGCCTTTCTCACACTACCCGTTTCAGCCAATGCACTAATAGTTTTTAAGTGTTTAAATTCAAACATAATGAAAATTCTTCATATCCCTAATGAAATTTTTGCGCTTGTGTAAATGTTCACCTTCCGAGATTATAACCACCCAGACATCTAGACGTCTATAATTATTTTAGGAAACATTATTATGCTTATTCATAACTTAGGCTTTCCACGCAT
>WGGB01000273.1 GCA_015491935.1 Alteromonadaceae bacterium | reverse complement strand
CCTTGTTGATGTATTACAACGCATCAGCATGCACCCTGCATCAAAAGTTGAAGAACTTAGCCCTAGAATTTGGAAAGAAAAGTTCGGGAATAATTTTTTAACGTCAGATTTGGCTTAAATGGGGTGATCTAACCCCATAATGATCGCTTACATTCGTAAGTCAGAAGTAAAGAAAGATAAGACTACAAGCAACAACAATGATTATTTATATCAAGCCTATGACTTTACTACTAAGTACTATAAAGCTCTAACTGAATCAGTTGAAGACGTTCAATATATTGGTGAGCAATCACATATCGTTCCATCTATGGCAATGTCATCTTTTTTTACTTTCATGCAAAAAACATTCGATTGTAATGTAGTTAATGGTAAAGGCAGTGAAATGAAAATATGGCGAAATGGTTCCAAGATATATACATTAGGTAGACATAAATAAGATCAAAAAATACCTTCACTGTTAATTAAAAAAATATTGAAACGATTAGATATAACTACTGAAGATTGGCTGAGTTCACTTAAAAAGAGTTAATTCATAGCTGCTTTGTAGGTTGCTCCGTTGCTGGAGGGATTGGATAAATCAGAAAACGGCCAAGTATATATATTAGATAATAATAATTGCTTTTAATAGGGTATATATATACGCTATTGCATCAATTAAACGCTTTACTAGCTGTTTTCTCATTTGTACTTCAGACTATATGAAATACAGAGGGAATAAATTTTAAGTAATTATGAGTAATGACGAACACATGAAAAAATATAACTATATAATAATAAACACTTTATTAAGTATGATTACTCATGATTAATGCCCATTTTTCAGGCATGAAAATGCCATTTTAACCTAGCACTTTAATATTGTTTTTGTTAAAAAAGGCGCTTGTTTAGCGCCTTTAATTTTACGGTAATATACTCAAACCACCTGAAGATATACTTTATTTTTTATTGAAAAAAGAAGCGATAAATGAAATTTAGCCCATTAGTACAAGAATTAATTGAATCTCTGCGTTGCTTACCTGGTGTAGGTGGCAAGTCAGCACAACGTATGGCTTTTTATTTACTTGAGCGTAACCGCATTGGTGGTGCTAAGTTGGCGAGTGTTTTAGAGCGCGCCATGACAGATATTGGTCATTGCCAACAATGTCGCACTTTTACCGAACAAGCACTTTGTGCGATCTGTGAAAATCCACGTCGAGAATTGGCTGAGCAACTTTGTGTTGTTGAAAGTCCTGCTGATGTTATTGCCATTGAGCAAACAGGGGATTTTCAAGGGAAATATTTTGTATTAATGGGGCATTTGTCTCCTATTGATGGTATTGGTCCTGACGATTTAGGTTTAGATATCTTAGCCAAACAACTTGCTAATGGACAGTTTAAAGAGCTTATTTTAGCGACTAATCCAACGGTCGAAGGTGAAGCAACCGCTCATTATATTGCTGATTTAGCGACTAAATATCAGGTAGACATATCACGTATTGCCCATGGTGTACCTGTTGGTGGTGAACTAGAGTTTGTAGATGGTAATACTTTGTCGCACGCACTTTCAGGTCGTAAAAATTATCGTCTTTAGTTATTTTATGTTTTATGAGCTAAATATTTTTGTCATCTTGATGTCGGTCAGGATCTAAACTTGAAATTAAGCACGACAAAAGTAGATACAGAAACAAGTTTAGCATGACAGTATTGAGTTCAGCATAGCATTGATATTCTGTCACTCTGATACGAGTCAGGATCTTTAACTTAGTACGCAATAGCTATTAATTTTTAAAATATTTACTTGAAAAATCATTCGCCAACCCCACATCAATATCATTATTAAAATAGCTTAATTATTACATTAAGCTGATCCCTTTAGTTATTCATCAATAGATAGGAGACGTTTCAGATGTCTGAGACTGGCCAAAAAGAAAACCATAGCTTTAGTACTGATGCTAGTAAAATATTACAACTTATGATCCATTCACTTTATTCTAATAAAGAAATTTTTCTTCGTGAATTGGTTTCTAATGCGGCTGATGCGGCGGATAAATTACGTTTTAAAGCACTGTCTAATCCTGATTTATATGAAGGCGACGGTGAGTTACGTGTACGCGTAAGTGCTGATAAAGAAAACAACACAATAACTATTTCTGATAATGGTATTGGTATGACCAAAGATGAAGTTATTGAACATCTTGGTACTATTGCCAAATCAGGTACTGCTGATTTTTTCTCTAAATTGTCAGGTGATCAAAGTACTGATTCTCAATTAATAGGTCAATTTGGTGTTGGTTTTTATTCTGCCTTTATTGTTGCTGATAAGGTAACAGTACGTTCACGTGCTGCGGGTGAACCTGCTAATACAGCGACAGAATGGACATCAGCAGGTGAAGGTGACTTTACGGTTGAAACTATAGAAAAAACTAGTCGCGGTACTGATATTATTTTGCACTTAAAAGAAGAAGAGTCAGAGTTTGCTGATGAGTGGCGTTTAAAATCTATTGTCACTAAATATTCTGATCATATTTCGATTGCTGTAGAAATGCTAACCCCTGAAGTGCCAGCAGTTGAAGCGGTTGCCGAAGTAAAAGATGAAGAAGGAAATATTATAACCCCTGCTGTTGAAGCACGAGATGCTATTCCAGCTAAATGGGAAACTGTGAATAAGGCTACTGCTTTATGGACTCGTGAAAAAGCAGATATTTCTGATGAAGAATATAAAGAGTTTTATAAATATGTTTCTCACGATTTTGGCGACCCATTATTATGGGAACATAATAAAGTTGAAGGGAAAACAGAATATACATCACTGTTATATATTCCAGCGAAAGCTCCCTTTGATATGTATAACCGTGAAAAACAACATGGTTTAAAATTATACGTACAACGCGTATTTATTATGGATGATGCAGAACAATTTATGCCAACCTATTTACGTTTTGTAAAAGGTTTATTAGATTCAAACGATTTACCGTTAAATGTATCGCGTGAAATTTTACAAGACAATAAAATAACTCAAGCCATTCGTAAAGGTTG
>WGGB01000272.1 GCA_015491935.1 Alteromonadaceae bacterium | reverse complement strand
TTTCTTATGTCTGAAGAGTTAGCTCAAATAAATATAATTATTTCAGACCTAATTAATGACAAAGTATTGATGAGTAAAATATATAAAAATTATTAATACTGAAAGACTATAAAAAATAAATAATTTAAAGGCACTAAATATAATGCATCATTTTAAACTAGTTTCAATAAAAAATAACAACTTAACCTTTTTGATATTATTTTTCTTTTTTTTAATATTAACTGGTTGTGCTAGCTATCAAGCAATGCCATTGCCCCAAAACCAACAATTATTAACGATAAAAAAATTAGTTTCTCAAGCAAAATCATCTTCTTTAATAAAACCAGGGATGCTTAATATTAATGATGGACTAACGCTAGATGAAGTTGCCATTTTAGCTTTATTTAACAGCCCTACTCTACAGGTAGAACGTGAAAAATATCATCTAAACCAAGCCAATGCTTATAATTTAGGGTTACTACCAGATCCTCAATTAAGTGTAAGCTTTGATAATCCAACGGGAAATATGAGTAATGTAGTTAATGCATGGACAGGCGGTATCGGTTTTGATTTGAGTACGTTAATAACTCATCAAACCTTACTTAATGTAGGATCATATAAAACTAAACAAGCTAAATTAGTTTTATTGTGGCAAGCGTGGCAAGTAATACAGCAAGCAAAATCACTTAGCATTGACATCTATTTCACTCGACAAAAAATAACCTTAGTACAGTCGATGATTAAAACATTAGAACAACGTTATCAACAATCACAAACTGGAATGTCTGAAGGTAATGTCACGCTAGAAACTAATGGCATTGATTTGTCTGCGCTGTTAAATGCATATAGTCAGTTAAACCAACTACAGCAAAATTATAATGATATTTCACATCAGTTAACCAAGCTATTAGGCATTGAAAATACAAATGCAATTTATTTAACTCCTTTAGTTAAACCCAAGTTATTAACCAAAACAATGATCAATAAAGCATTAGCCTCAGTGGAAAATACTCGCCCAGATCTACTTGCATTACACGCAGGTTACCAAGCACAAGAAGAAAATGTAAGCGCTGAAATATTATCACAATTTCCTGCCTTAAATTTAGGCATAACTGCAGCTAGAGATACAGGTTCATTGCATACTAGAGGCTTTAATATTGGTATTACATTGCCTTTATTTAATGGTAATAAAGGTGGAATATTAATTGCGCGAACAACACGACAAAAATTAGCTAAAGAATATCAACAACGTGTTATGCAAACTCGTGCCGACGTTGATAAATTATGGCAGTTAACAACCATAATAACGCAGCAGCAAATGCAATTAGCTAAACACTTACCTACGCTTAAAAAATTAGTGTTAAGCGCACAACAGGCATATAACAACGGAGACATTGATACGTTACTCTTTATTAATATGGAATCAAATTGGCTTGATAAAGAATTAGAACAACTAGATTTACAACAAACTCAGTGGAAAATTCAACTGAGTTTATCCTTATTGTTAATGCAGCAACAATCACTTAGTGTGCCAAAAAATAATACTCCGTTGATTTTTCAACGCAAGTAAGCACGTTATTTTATGTCATTTAACGTATTTTAAATCATTTTACTATTTTACCAAGGTGCCTTTAATGCATTTTAAAACATTAGTGTTAACCAGTTTTATATTAAGTAGTTTATTTTCATCAAGTGTTTACAGTGAAGAACAAGCTTCAGCAGCAGTTAAGGTTGCAAAAATAAAACAAATTAAGATGAGTGAACATATTGTCGCTTATGGCGTGTTAGAAGCCAAAGCTGATAATGTGGTTAGCTTATCTTTAGCCCATTCTGGACTTGTTAATCAATTATGGGTTCGTTTAGGGCAGCGCGTTAAAAAAGGAGATCGATTAGCTAAAATAATCACCTCACCTGAAGCAAGAATGCAATATTTTCAAGCGATAAGTGCAGTGGAATATGCAAAACAGCAATTAACACGGAGCAAACGTCTGTTTAGTGAAAAATTAACGACAAAAGCGGCAGTAGAAAATGCTATTAAAAATTTAGCGGACAGCCAATCTGCATTGAACGCATTAATTAAACGAAAACAAAATAAATCACAAGAAAGTTTATTTGCACCACTAAGTGGCATTATAACGCAATTAAATTTAACTCAAGGGCAACGAGTACAGTCTAACGAGAACGCTATGTTAATTGCCTCTGAAAATCATGTTGTTGCTCGCGTCGGTATAGAGCCTGAAGAAGTTAAATTACTGCCAGCCAATACGACCGTTACGCTAAGCCACGTTTTTGATGACAGCATTAACGTTAAGAGTACGATAAATAGCATTAATGCCATGGTTAACCCCAGTACGCATTTAATTGATGCCATGATAGATATTCCTGCAATACAAGCTAAAAGTTTTATTTTAGGTACCCGCGTTAAAGCTAACTTTATTTTACCACCACAATTGTACTTTGTGGTTCCTCGTAGCGCAGTTTTAAATGATGCTAACGGCTATTTTATTTTTACGCTTAAAAATAAAATAGCCCATAAAATTTATATCAAAAAAAACATTGAACAAAATAACATGGTCGCTATTTCAGGTGATATACAATTAAACGAAATCGTTGTTATTTTAGGTAATTATATCCTCAAAGATGGTATGTTGACGAGGGAGTTACACTAATGGATTTAGCACATTGGGCTGCTCTACATCGACGGTCTATTTTATTCTTTGTGGTATTACTATCATTATCGGGTTTATTTGCTGGATCTAAATTACCTGTCGCGCTGTTTCCTCATGTCGATTTTCCTCGCGTAGTCATTTCCGTAGAAGCGGGAGATCGCCCTGCTGATCAAATGGCTATTATGGTTACCCGAAAAATAGAACAAGCAGTACGTTCAGTACCAGGTGTTAAGAATTTACGCTCAACAACCAGTCGCGGTAGTGCTGAAGTTTCTATTAATTTTACTTGGGGCGATAACATGGTGTCTGCTATGTTACAGGTTGACTCGGCACTGAACCAAATTATGCCAGAGCTTCCCTTAGGGACAAAGTTTAGTGTTAGACGAATGGATCCAACCGTATTTCCTGTTGCGGCTTATAGCTTAACGTCTTCCTCGCAATCACTGGTTGCACTTAGAGATATTGCTTTATTTCAGCTTACACCGTTACTTTCTGCGGTTAACGGCGTGGCTAAAGTTGTTGTGGTTGGCGGTGAAAAAACTGAATATCGTATTTTGATCTCTCCTGAAAAATTGACTGCCTTATCATTAACTTTTAAGGATGTCGCACAAGCTATTTCAGCTAGTAATACCTTACAAGCCGTTGGACGATTAGAAGATCACTACAAGCTTTTTTTAATGCTTTCTGATACCCGTATTCATTCATTGCAAACATTAAAAAATACCGTGTTGCGCAGCGGTGCTGATGGTTTAGTACGTTTAAGTGACATTGCAGTAATAGAAGTTTCGACCTCTCCACAATGGACAAGAGTGACCGCGGATGGGAAAAATGCCGTGTTGTTTCAAATATATCAACAACCAGGCAGCAATACGGTACAAATAGTTGATGATATAAAAGCTAAAATTGCGCAATACCATGAAAAGTTACCTGACGATATTGCCTTAGCTAATTGGTATGATCAAAGTCAGCTTATCACTGAAGCGGGTAAGAGCGTTCGCGATGCTATTATTATCGGCATCATCTTAGCAGCTTTAGTTTTGCTAGTTTTTTTACGCAATTTAAAAATTACTTTAATTGCCATAATTATTGTACCTGCAGTACTAGCGACAACAGTATTGTTACTTACTGTGCTTAATATGAGCTTTAATATTATGACCTTAGGCGGTATGGCAGCGGCAGTTGGCTTAATTGTTGATGATGCCATTGTTATGATTGAACACATTGTACGGCGCTTACGGGAAAGAAATAACAATATAAATAACAATACAGCCCTCACAATTCGCAATGCAGCGATTGAGTTTACTAAACCTTTAACGGGGTCTTCTGCAGCGACGATTATTATTTTTGCACCATTAGCTTTTCTTTCAGGTGTCACGGGCGCTTTTTTTAAAGCCTTGTCATTAACCATGGCAAGTAGCTTGATTATTTCTTTTTTACTAGCATGGCTTGCTGTGCCCTTAATTGCAGAACACTTACTCTCTCAACATGACGCTGAAAAAGAAGACAGTGGTAACG
>WGGB01000271.1 GCA_015491935.1 Alteromonadaceae bacterium | reverse complement strand
TTTTTTGCACTAACGGGAATGCCCATACGTAAAATAGCTTTAGCAAACATATTATTGGCACTGGCTGAACCTGTGCCATTGGTATTTGCAAAACGAACAACAAACTCATTAATGGCTTGGCAGGCTTGGGGTAATGCAGTTTTATGCAAGGTATTCATTTTATAGTGGCTCCAATATTGTCTAATACGAGCTTTTTCATATCCCAAGCACCTGTTGGGCAACGTTCTGCACAAAGCCCACAATGTAAGCAAACATCTTCGTCTTTAACCATAATATGTCCTGTTTTGAGTTTGTCAGATATCAACAAATCTTGCTCAGGGTTAATATCTTTTACATGAAATTGTTGTACTAGCTCATCGCGACTTGAATTTTCATCGCCTTCAATAAAATTAATGCAATCCATTGGACAAACGTCTTCACAGGCGGAGCATTCAATACAAGTGCTTTCGGTAAATACCGTGTGTACATCACAATTTAAGCAACGGTGAGCTTCTTCAAGCGCAAGCTTTTCGTCAAATCCTAATTCAACTTCAGTGCTTAATTCTTTTACGGCTTCTTGCCAGTCTATATGAGGCACTAAATTACGGGCTTGGTGATCAATGTTACTTTGATAACTCCATTCGTGAATGCCCATTTTTTGACTGACTAGATTAAAATGACTATCAGGGCGTTCTGTGACGGTATTTTTATTTGCGCAAAATAGGTCAATGGAAATAGCAGCCTGATGACCATTGGCGACTGCGGTAATGATATTTTTCGGCCCAAAAGCGGCATCGCCACCAAAAAATACTTTTGCTAGGCTTGATTGTAACGAAATAGGATCTACCACAGGTTGTTGCCATTCGTTAAAATTAACGCCTAAATCCCGCTCTATCCACGGAAATGCGGTGTCTTGACCAACAGCAACTAGCACTAAGTCACATTTAACCAATAAGGTTTTTCCTGTAGCGGTTAGTTTGCGGTTGCCTGCTTTATCATAAATAGATTTTACTTCTTCAAAATTAACGCCAACAAACTTATCTTTTTCAAATACGTATTCTGTTGGCGTGTAATTGGGCATAATTTCAATACCTTCAGCAGCAGCATCTTCTTTCTCCCAAGGAGAGGCTTTCATTGCCGCAAAGCTTGAGCGCACTAACACTTTTACCTCACTTGCCCCTAAGCGTTTAGCGGTTCTACAACAATCCATGGCAGTGTTACCACCACCAAGTACGACAACACGTTTGGGAGCAGAGTTAATATGATCAAAGCTTACATTAGCAAGCCAATTAATACCTATATCAACATGATCGCCTACTTTTTCATGATTGGGAATTTTTAACCAACGTCCATTGGGGGCGCCAGTACCGACAAAAATAGCATCAAAATTGGCCTGTAATAATTTATCTAGGCTTGATATTTCTTCCCCAAAATGACATTCAACGCCCATATTAATAATTAAGGCGAGCTCTTCATCGAGAACATACTCAGGTAATCTAAAGGCAGGAATTTGACTACGCATCATGCCACCAGCTTTGCTATCGCGTTCAAACAAAACCACATCATAACCGAGAGGCAGTAAGTCACGCGCAACGGTTAATGATGCTGGGCCAGCACCAATTAATGCAATACGTTTACCATTTTTTTCAGTGGGAATTTTAGGTAGGTATTCACTAATATCTGCCTTATTGTCAGCGGCGACACGTTTTAATCGACAAATAGCGACAGGTTTTTCTTCAACTCGAGCGCGTCGACAAGCAGGTTCACAAGGTCTGTCACACACGCGCCCTAAAATGCCAGGAAAAACATTAGATTGCCAGTTAAGCATATAAGCGTCGGTGTAACGTTTTTCAGCGATTAAACGAATGTATTCAGGAACAGGCGTATGAGCAGGACAAGCGTGTTGGCAGTCAACCACTTTAAGAAAATGTTGGTAAGTAGAGGTATCAGTTTTTTTCAAGGTTAATCTTCCTTTGATTGAATACTCTTTATTTTAATAACTTACTACTAATATGATGGTTTATTAAGCTTTTTGTCTTTTTTTACTACTAAAGCATAGTAAATAATTGTTGCCGTTGCAGACTCTTTAGCGAATTAATAAAGATATTTTGCACTAGCAAGTAGCGAATGCTATTTAATAAGCACTAAAACAGTGCAAAGAATTGATTTTATATTTTTATTTATAGCTATCTTTTTGTATTTAATAGTAAAAATTTAATGGCATAGTGATTGAATAGTTTTTGTTAATAATTATTTAAGGGGATAACGATGAAACTAGTTAATGCAATTATTAAGCCTTTTAAGCTTGATGATGTTCGTGAAGCCATTTCTGAAATTGGTGTTGAAGGTTTAACGGTGAGCGAAGTCAAAGGCTTTGGTCGTCAAAAAGGTCATACCGAACTTTATCGTGGTGCTGAGTATCAAGTCGATTTTTTACCGAAAGT
>WGGB01000270.1 GCA_015491935.1 Alteromonadaceae bacterium | reverse complement strand
TGGTTATTCAGCGCTTCAAGTTACTACGGGTAGCAAAAAAGCTAATCGTACTAACAAACCAACCGCCGGACATTTTGCAAAAGCTGGTATCGAAGCAGGCCGTGGCTTGTGGGAATTCCGTTTAAATGCAAACGAAGGTGAAGGTCTTGAAGCTGGCAGTGAAATTACTGTTGAGCTTTTCAATGATACAAAATTAGTAGACGTAACTGGTACATCGAAAGGTAAAGGCTTCCAAGGCGGTATTAAACGCTGGAACTTTACTATGCAGCATGCAACGCATGGTGTTTCGTTATCACATCGTTCTAACGGTTCGTTAGGTCAATGTCAAACACCAGGTCGCGTTTTCAAAGGCAAAAAAATGTCTGGTCACATGGGTGCTGCAAAAGTTACAACGCAAAACCGTGAATTGGTTCGTGTTGATGCAGAACGTAACTTGCTCCTTATTAAAGGTGCGGTTCCGGGTGCAATTAACGGTAACGTAATCATCAAACCAGCTGTTAAAGCCTAACGTTCAGGAGATTTGTGATGGAATTAGCATTAAAAGACGCGTCAGGCGCTCTTGAAGTTTCTGAAGCAACTTTTGGACGTGAGTTTAATGAAGCATTAGTACATCAGGTAGTGGTTGCTTATGCAGCTGGTGCTCGTCAAGGTACTCGCGCTCAAAAAACTCGTTCAGAAGTTAGCGGCGGTGGCGCAAAACCATGGCGCCAAAAAGGTACTGGCCGAGCTCGTGCTGGTACAACTCGTGGTCCAATCTGGCGTACAGGTGGCGTAACATTCGCTGCTAAACCGCAAGATCACAGCCAAAAAGTTAATCGTAAAATGTATCGCGGTGCAATCGCTAGCATTTTATCTGAGTTAGTTCGTCAAGAACGCTTAGTAGTAGTTAACGATTTTGCTGTTGAAACACCAAAAACTAAAGAGTTAGTGGCTAAATTAAAAGGTCTTGAATTAAAAGACGTATTAATCGTAACGAAAGAAGTTGATGAGAATTTATTCTTGTCTGCTCGTAACTTGTATAAAGTTGACGTTCGTGACGTAGCAGCGATTGACCCAGTTAGCTTGGTTGGTTTTGAAAAAGTTTTAGTAACTGCTGATGCAGTGAAACAAATTGAGGAGATGTTAGCATGATAAGCGAAGAACGTTTGTTAAAAGTGCTTGTAGCACCGAACATTTCTGAAAAAAGCACTATGGCTGCTGAAGCAAACAACACAGTTGTTTTCAAAGTAACTACTGATGCGACTAAAGCGGAAATCAAAGCTGCTGTTGAGAAACTTTTTGAAGTTTCAGTGGACGGTGTTCGTACCTTAAATGTTAAGGGTAAAGTAAAACGTACAGGTGCTCGTACTGGTCGTCGTAACGACTGGAAAAAAGCGTACGTTACTCTTAGCGAAGGCAGCGAAATCGACTTCGTTGGCGCAGAAGCATAGGAGAGTTAGAAAATGGCTATTGTAAAATGTAAACCTACTTCTCCGGGTCGTCGTCACCTAGTTAAAGTAGTTAACAAAGAACTACATACAGGCAAACCTTACGCACCATTGTTAGACACTAAGTCTAAGTCTGGTGGTCGTAACAATAATGGTCGTATTACGGTTCGTCACATTGGTGGTGGACATAAACAACATTATCGTATGATCGATTTTAAACGTAATAAAGATGGTATCCCTGCAAAAGTTGAACGTATTGAATACGATCCAAACCGCAGTGCTAACATTGCCTTAGTATTATACGCAGATGGTGAACGTCGCTATATTCTTGCACCTAAAGGTGTAAGTGCTGGTGATTCAATCCAATCTGGTGTTGATGCATCAATTAAATCGGGTAATACCTTACCATTACGCAACATGCCATTAGGTAGTGTTATTCACGCAATTGAACTTAAACCTGGTAAGGGCGCGCAAATTGCTCGTGCTGCTGGTACTTATGCTCAATTAGTGGCGAAAGATGGTGCCTATGTTACTTTACGTTTACGCTCAGGCGAAATGCGTAAAGTTGAAGCTGATTGTCGCGCTACTTTAGGTGAAATTGGTAACGCAGAACATATGCTTCGTAATCTTGGTAAAGCTGGTGCTTCGCGCTGGCGTGGTGTTCGTCCAACTGTTCGTGGTGTTGCCATGAACCCAGTTGACCATCCACACGGTGGTGGTGAAGGTAAAACTTCAGGCGGTCGTCATCCGGTATCACCTTGGGGTGTACCAACGAAGGGTTACAAGACTCGTTCTAACAAGCGTACTGATAAATTTATCGTGCGTCGTCGTACTAAAAAATAGTACTCATTAATTAAATAAGGAATCACCATGCCACGTTCCCTCAAGAAAGGTCCTTTTATTGACCTACACTTGTTGACGAAGGTAGAGAAAGCGGTGGAAAGCGGGAATAAAAAGCCAATTAAAACTTGGTCCCGTCGTTCAATGATCATACCAACTATGATCGGATTGACCATTGCTGTCCATAATGGCCGTCAACACGTTCCTGTATTTGTAACCGAAGAAATGATCGGTCACAAGTTAGGCGAATTTGCACCAACTCGTACTTATCGCGGTCATACTGCTGATAAGAAAGCGAAGAAGTAGGGGAAATTAAATGGAAGCTATAGCTATACATAAATTTGCCCGCGGTTCTGCTCAAAAAGCACGTTTAGTTGCGGATCAAATCCGTGGCGTACATGTTGAGAAAGCACTTGAAATTTTAACCTACAGCAATAAAGGCGCTGCAGTTTTAGTTAAAAAAGTACTTAATTCAGCAATTGCTAATGCTGAGCATAACGAAGGTGCAGACATTGATGAATTATTCGTTAAAACTATAATGATTGACGATGGTCCAACAATGAAACGTATTAAGCCTCGTGCGAAAGGTCGCGCGGATCGTATTTTAAAGCGCACTAGTCACATTACCGTGATTGTGTCTGATAACTAGGAGTATATAGCATGGGTCAAAAAGTCCATCCTACTGGTATTCGCTTAGGTATCACGAAACCTTTCGCGTCTACTTGGTTTGCAAGTAGTAAAGACTATGCCAATTATTTAGACGGGGACCACAAGGTTCGCGAATATTTAACTGAAAAGCTTAAACGTGCTTCATTGTCTAAGATCGTTATTGAACGTCCTGCGAAAAGTATTCGTGTTACTATCCATACAGCCCGTCCAGGTGTTGTTATTGGTAAGAAAGGCGAAGACGTAGAGAAGTTACGTTTACAAGTATCTAAAATTGCGGGTGTTCCTGCTCAGATCAACATTGCTGAAGTACGTAAGCCAGAAATGGATGCGCAGTTAGTTGCTGACAGTATTGCCAGTCAATTAGAGCGTCGTGTTATGTTCCGTCGCGCGATGAAGCGTGCCGTACAAAATGCAATGCGTTTAGGTGCTAAAGGTATCAAGGTTCAAGTAAGCGGTCGTTTAGGCGGTGCAGAAATTGCACGTGCTGAATGGTATCGTGAAGGTCGTGTGCCATTGCATACCCTACGTGCTGATATCGATTACGCCATTGCGCGTGGTAACACTACTTATGGTGTTATTGGTATCAAAGTCTGGATCTTTAAAGGTGAAGTAATTGGTAAAATGCCATTAGTGGCAGAACAACCAGCTCCTAAACCTAGAAGAAAAGGCAAAGGCAAAGGCAGTAAGTAGAGGAATAAGTAATGTTACAACCAAAACGTACTAAATTCCGTAAGCAATTTAAACTGCGCAACCGTGGGCTTTCGCACACAGGTAGCTCAGTGAGCTTCGGTACTTTCGGCTTAAAATCACTTGAACGTGGTCGTATGACTGCGCGTCAAATTGAAGCCGCTCGTCGAGCAATGACTCGTCACGTTAAACGCCAAGGTAAAATTTGGATCCGCGTATTTCCTGACAAGCCAATTACCAAAAAACCTCTTGAGGTTCGTATGGGTAAAGGTAAAGGTTCAGTAGAATATTGGGTATGTCAAATTCTTCCTGGTCGTGTTTTATATGAAATGGAAGGCGTTTCAGAAGAATTAGCCCGCGAAGCATTTGCTTTAGCGGCTGCTAAACTTCCGTTTAAAACAGCCTTTGTAACTCGGACGGTGATGTAATGAACGCTAGCGAACTTAAAGAAAAAAGCATTGAAGAGCTTAATGCTGAATTACTAGGCTTATTGCGCGAACAGTTTAACTATCGCATGCAAGCAAGTACTGGTCAGCTAGCTCAAACACATTTACTTAGAATAGTGCGTCGCAATATTGCACGTGTTAAGACTATCATAACTGAAAAGGCAGATAAGTAATGAGCGAAGCAAAAATTCGTACACTACAAGGTGTTGTTGTCAGTGATAAAATGGATAAGTCTATCACTGTACTAATTGAACGTCGTGTTAAACATCCTATGTATGGTAAATACATGACGCGTTCAACTAAGTTGAAAGCGCATGATGAAACCAATGTATGTAATGCAGGTGATGTAGTAACAATTCGTGAAGTTGCACCAATCTCAAAATCTAAAAATTGGATTTTGGTTGACGTAATTACTAAAGCTTAATTTAAGCTTTGTCATTTAACTAATTTTTAAATGGCAGGTTTTTTAAGTTAAAGTTACGATTAAAAGCCCTATCATGTATTTGATAGGGCTTTTTTATGCTTATTTATACACGCTTAAAAGCAACACTTTATAATACTGTTTATTTTTTAGCTAAATAAAGTATCACTTTTACTTTACTGGTGTTATAATCTCGCGCCCACTTAATTTGAATCTTGTATTAATTTTAACTTGAGCGGGTACATAAAGGCAGTGACGGGTTAATTTCTGGCCTTGAATTTTAATAGTAAACTATTGTTTTTTATATTGTTTATTTATAGAAGACAAAATGGAGCAAAACAATGATCCAAATGCAATCACAGCTTGACGTTGCTGATAATAGCGGCGCTCGACGTGTACAATGTATAAAGGTTCTTGGTGGCTCGCACCGTCGCTACGCACGCATAGGTGACATCATCAAAGTTGCAGTGAAGGAAGCAATTCCTCGCGGCAAAGTAAAAAAAGGTGATGTTATGAACGCGGTAGTGGTGCGCACTAAGAAAGGTGTTCGTCGTTCTGATGGTTCTACCATCCGTTTTGACGGCAACGCGGCTGTAATTTTGAACGCAAACTTACAACCAATTGGTACTCGTATTTTTGGGCCAGTGACACGTGAACTTCGTAATGAGAAATTTATGAAGATCGTATCATTAGCACCAGAAGTACTATAAGGAGTCACGATAATGGCATCTAAGATTCGTCGTGATGATGAAGTAATCGTACTTGCAGGTAAAGACAAGGGCAAAACTGGTAAAGTTACTAAAGTTCTTGTTGAAGACGGCAAAGTATTTGTAGAAGGCGTTAACTTAATCAAAAAACACACTAAGCCTGTACCTCAGTTACAGCAGCCTGGTGGAATTATTGAAAAAGAAGCACCTATTAATGTATCTAACGTTGCGATTTTAAACCCTACCTCTGGTAAGGCTGATCGTGTTGGATTTAGATTTGAAGACGGCAAAAAAGTACGTTTTTTCAAATCTAATAATGAATTAGTTTAGTTGGAGTAAACGATGGCGAAACTGCATGATTTTTACAAAGATACGGTTGTAGCCGAACTTCAAAAGAAGTTTGAATACAAAAGTATCATGCAAGTCCCTCGGATTGAAAAGATCACCCTTAATATGGGTGTTGGCGAAGCGATCACTGATAAAAAAGTGTTAGAGCACGCCACAAATGATCTTACTGCAATCTCAGGTCAAAAGCCTCAGATCACTAAAGCACGCAAATCTGTTGCTGGCTTTAAGATCCGTGAAGGCTACCCGATTGGCGCTAAAGTAACACTACGTGGTGAGCGTATGTGGGAATTTTTAGAGCGTTTGATCTCAATCTCTATTCCTCGTATTCGTGATTTCCGTGGCTTGAACCCTAAATCGTTCGACGGCCGTGGTAATTATAGTATGGGTGTACGTGAGCAAATCATTTTCCCAGAAATCGATTATGATAAAATCGATAAAATTCGCGGTATGGATATTACTATCGGTACGTCTGCGGCATCTGATGAAGAAGGTCATGCCTTGCTTGCTGCCTTTAACTTTCCATTTAAGAAAAAGGTATAGAGTAATGGCTAAATCGTCAATGAAAGCTCGTGAAGCAAAACGCACCAAGCTAGTAGCACAATATGCTGAAAAGCGTGCTGCGTTAAAAGCAATCATCTCAGGTACTAATTCTTCTGAAGAAGAGCGTTGGGATGCTGTATTGAAACTTCAAAGTTTACCTCGTGATTCGTCAAGTAGTCGTCAACGTAATCGTTGTAATATTACAGGTCGTCCACATGGATACTTACGTAAATTCGGCTTAAGCCGTATTAAGTTGCGTGAAGCAACTATGCGTGGTGAAGTTCCAGGTCTTAAGAAAGCTAGTTGGTAATTCACGGGAGTAAATGGTTATGATGACTGATCCTATCGCGGACATGTTTACACGTATTCGCAACGGTCAATCTGCAAATAAAGTTGCAGTAAAAATGCCATCTTCAAAAGTTAAAGTAGCAATTGCTGACTTACTTAAAGAAGAAGGTTATATCACAGATTTCAATATTTCTACTGAAGCTAAGCCTCAGTTAGAAGTTGAATTGAAATATTTTGAAGGTAAAGAAGTAATAGAAACAATCAAGCGTGTTTCACGCCCTGGTTTACGCGTGTACAAAGGTCGTGATGAGCTTCCTAAAGTACAAGCTGGCTTAGGTATTGCTATTGTTTCTACTTCTAAAGGCTTAATGACAGATCGTGCCGCTCGCAATGCGGGTCTTGGCGGTGAAATCATTGGTCACGTAGCTTAAGGAGCAGAAATATGTCTCGTGTTGCAAAAGCACCAGTCCAAATTCCTGCTGGCGTTACAGTTACGTTATCAGGTCAAGATGTTAAAGTTAAAGGTCCTATTGGTGAATTGTCTCGCACAATCAATAGTTTAGTTACAGTTTCTCAAGAAGAAAACGTAATTAAAACTACAATTGCTAGCGAAGATAAAACAGCCTGGGCTCAAGCCGGTACTGCACGTGCTTTAATCAATAATATGGTTGAAGGTGTAAGTAAAGGTTTTACCAAAACATTATTGTTAAACGGTGTTGGTTACCGTGCAAAAGCACAAGGTAAGTCTTTGAACTTAACGTTAGGCTTTTCGCATCCGGTTGATCACGCAATTCCTGAAGGAATTACCGTGGAAACACCTAGCCAAACTGAAATCGTACTGAAAGGTGCTGATAAGCAGTTAGTTGGTCAAACCGCAGCGAATATTCGTGAATATCGTAAACCTGAGCCTTATAAAGGTAAAGGTATTCGTTATAGCGATGAAAATGTTCGTCGTAAAGAAGCTAAGAAGAAGTAGGATAATACTATGGATAAGAAAACATCTCGTTTGCGCCGCGCTAAGCGTGCTCGTGCAAAAATTAGCGAGTTGGGTGCGAATCGCTTAGTTGTTAACCGTACTCCTCGTCATATTTACGCACAAGTTATTGCACCATCAGGATCAGAAGTGATCTGTGCAGTATCTACTTTAGATAAAGAACTTCGTGCTGAATTGGAAAAAACAGGTAATACTGCTGCAGCGATTGCTGTTGGCAAAGCAATTGCTGAACAAGCTGTTGCTAAAGGTGTTACTAAAGTAGCTTTTGACCGCTCTGGGTTTTTATACCATGGTCGCGTTAAAGCGTTAGCAGAAGCAGCTCGTGAAGCTGGCCTTCAGTTCTAGGAGTTGATGATGGCTAATGTAGAAAACACACAACAAAGTGATTTGGCTGAAAAACTAATCGCCGTTAACCGCGTTTCTAAAGTGGTTAAAGGTGGTCGTATATTCAGTTTCACTGCACTAACAGTAGTTGGTGACAATAACGGTCGCGTTGGTTTTGGTTATGGTAAAGCACGTGAAGTGCCTGCTGCAATCCAAAAAGCAATGGAAAAGGCTCGTCGTAACATAGTAACCATTGACTTGAAGGGTACTACTCTTCAACATCCTATTAAAGGTCGTCATTCTGGTTCTAAAGTTTACATGCAACCAGCTTCTGAAGGTACTGGTATTATTGCCGGTGGCGCAATGCGTGCCGTACTTGAAGTTGCAGGCGTTCAGAACGTATTGTCAAAAGCATACGGTTCTACTAACCCAATCAACGTAGTACGCGCTACTATTTCTGCTCTTGCGAACATGAACTCGCCAGAAGCAGTTGCAGCTAAGCGTGGCAAAAGCGTTGCTGATATTCTGGGGTAATAAAGCATGTCTAAAACAGTTAAAGTAACTCAAATAAAAAGTTCTATCGGTCGTTTACCGAAGCATAGAGCTACATTAAGAGGCCTTGGTCTACGTCGTATCAACCACACGGTAGAGTTAGAAGATACTCCATCAGTGCGCGGTATGATCAACAAGGTTTATTACATGGTTAAGGTGGAGGATTAGTTATGCATTTAAATACATTATCTCCTGCACCAGGATCACATAAAGCTAAGAAACGTTGCGGACGTGGTATTGGTTCTGGTATCGGCAAAACTGGTGGTCGTGGTCACAAAGGTCAGAAGTCTCGTTCTGGCGGTAGTGTTCGTCCTGGTTTTGAAGGTGGTCAAATGCCATTAAAACAACGTTTACCTAAATTTGGTTTTACTTCACGTAAATCTTTAGTTCGCGCTGAAGTTCGTTTACATGAATTAAACTTAATTAAAGGCGATGTTGTTGACCTTTTTGCACTTAAAGATGCTAACTTAGTTAGCCGTAATATCGAGACAGCAAAAATCATGTTGTCTGGTGAAATTACGCGTCCAATTACGGTTCGTGGTTTGGGTGTAACTAAAGGCGCACGTGCAGCTATTGAAGCTGCTGGCGGAAAAATCGAGGAATAATTCAGATTATGGCTAAACCAGGTATGGATAATAAGGGTCAGGGCGGTTTATCCGAACTGAAACAGAGATTATGGTTTGTATTCATGGCACTTATCGTGTTGCGTTTAGGATCATTTGTGCCAATTCCTGGTATTGACGCCGCTGTATTATCGCAGTTGTTCGAGCAACAAAAGGGTACCATCGTAGAAATGTTTAACATGTTCTCTGGTGGTGCGCTTTCACGAGCTTCAGTATTGGCTCTAGGTATTATGCCGTATATTTCGGCTTCTATTATCATGCAACTATTGACGGTTATTCATCCGCCAATGATTGAATTGAAAAAAGAAGGCGAAGCAGGACGTCGTAAAATCAGTCAGTACACTCGTTATGCGACATTAGTGTTAGCAACTTTCCAATCGATTGCGATTGCGAAAAGCTTACCTGGTATGATGCCAGGACTAGTGATAAATGCTGGTTTTAGCTTTTATTTTGCTGCTGTTGTTAGTTTGGTTACTGGTACCATGTTTTTAATGTGGTTAGGTGAACAAATTACCGAGCGTGGTATAGGTAACGGTATTTCTATCATCATTTTTGCAGGTATTGTTGCTGGTATGCCATCTGCTATTGGTAAAACAGCAGAAATGGCGCGTCAAGGCGAATTGCACTTATTAGTATTATTGCTAATTGCAGTAATTGTGTTTGCAGTCACATTTATCGTTGTTTTTGTTGAACGTGGTCAACGTCGTATTGTTGTTAACTACGCGAAACGTCAACAAGGTCGTAAAGTGTTTGCTGCTCAAAGTACACATTTACCGTTGAAAGTAAATATGGCTGGCGTTATACCTCCAATATTTGCCTCAAGTATTATTTTATTTCCTGGCACGTTAGCCAGTTGGTTTGGTCAAGGTGACGGTATGGTTGCTGACTTCTTACAAGAAGTTTCGCTTGCTATGTCTCCAGGTCAACCGTTATATGTAATGATGCTTGCAGCAGCGATAATATTTTTCTGCTTCTTTTACACCGCGTTGGTTTTTAACCCGCGTGAAACAGCAGATAATTTGAAAAAATCCGGTGCGTTTATTCCGGGCATACGCCCAGGTGAGCAAACCTCTAAGTATATAGATAAAGTGATGACACGGTTAACCTTAGCGGGTGCCTTGTATATTACCTTTATTTGTTTGGTACCTCAGTTCATGATCATTGCGTGGGACGTTCAGTTCTATTTCGGTGGCACATCATTACTTATTATAGTTGTGGTTATTATGGACTTTATGGCACAAGTACAAACTCATTTGATGTCTCATCAATATGATAATGTGCTGAAAAAAGCAAACCTTAAAGGCTATGGTCGTTAGACCGAGCTAATAAAGTTAACGGAGTATAAAATGAAAGTACGTGCATCCGTAAAAAAGATTTGTCGTAACTGTAAAGTTGTTAAACGCAAAGGTGTTATTCGCGTAATTTGTAGCGAACCTAAGCATAAACAAAGACAAGGTTAAGAACCTATTTATTACTCAAATTTATTGGTGTAATAGGTATAGATCTTTTAGAACTGGCATTATGCGGAGTTTTCTGTATAATGCCGCTTCGATTTGCAAATAGTTGTGGGTTGGGTATCCTAACGGGCTTTCCAACCTGTGTTTTTTAATCTTTATTATAGGAGATGTGTTAGTGGCCCGTATCGCTGGCATTAACATCCCTGATCGTAAGCATGCAGTAATTGCCCTTACTGCGATTTATGGTATTGGAGCTACACGAGCGAAAGCAATATGTGTAGCATCTGGTATCGCAGAATCAACCAAGATCAGCGAATTAGACGAGGCACAAATTGATGTGCTTCGCAATGAAGTGGCTAAATTTACCGTAGAAGGTGATTTACGCCGCGAAGTATCAATGAACATCAAGCGTCTGATGGACCTTGGCTGTTTCCGTGGTATACGTCATAGACGTAGTTTGCCGCTTCGTGGTCAACGCACGAAGACCAATGCGCGTACGCGTAAAGGTCCTCGTAAGCCAATTAAGAAGTAGGGGAATAGACAATGGCTAAAACACCAGTTCGTTCGCGTAAGCGCGTAAAAAAACAAGTTGCTGATGGCATGGCGCATATCCATGCATCTTTCAACAACACTATCGTAACCTTAACCGACCGTCAGGGTAATGCTTTATCTTGGGCAACAGCGGGTGGCTCTGGCTTCCGTGGCTCACGTAAGTCTACTCCATTTGCTGCACAAGTTGCTGCAGATCGTGCAGGTCAAGCTGCACAAGAATTCGGTTTGAAGAATATTGAAGTTTTCGTTAAAGGCCCAGGACCAGGACGTGAGTCTGCAATCCGCGCTCTTAATGCTGCTGGTTTTAAAATCACCAACATTACTGACGTAACTCCTATTCCTCATAATGGTTGTCGTCCGCCTAAAAAGCGTCGCGTTTAATTGGCACTTTAGGTTAGTTGGAGAAAGAACATGGCTAGATATTTAGGTCCTAAGTTAAAGCTTAGCCGCCGCGAAGGAACAGATTTGTTCCTTAAAAGTGGTGTACGAGCGATTGACACTAAATGTAAAATTGAAACAATTCCAGGTCAGCATGGCGCCCGTCGCGGTCGTTTATCAGATTATGGTATTCAGCTTCGTGAGAAGCAAAAAGTTCGTCGTATTTATGGCGTTCTAGAAAAACAATTTCGTAACTATTATAAAGATGCTGCGCGTATTAAAGGTAATACAGGTGAAAACTTGTTACAACTTTTAGAAAAACGCTTAGATAATGTTGTTTACCGTATGGGTTTTGCAAGCACTCGTGCTGAAGCTCGTCAATTGGTAAGCCACAAAGCTATTGTAGTTAACGGACAAGTGGTAAATATACCATCTTTCACTGTTAAAGCTGATGATGTGGTTTCAGTGCGTGAAAAGTCTAAAACTCAAGCGCGTATTGTTGCAGCTTTAGAATTAGCTGATCAACGTGAAAAACCGCTCTGGGTTGAAGTAGATAATAAGAAACTGGAAGGTATATTTAAACGTATTCCAGATCGCTCAGATTTATCTGCTGAAATTAATGAACAGTTGATTGTCGAACTTTACTCTAAGTAAAGTTGAACTTTAAGAGAGGATATAATGCAGGGTTCTGTAACCGAATTCCTTAGACCACGTTTGGTCGATATTGAAACCATTAGCCCAACACGTGCTAAGGTTACTTTAGAGCCATTAGAACGTGGTTTTGGTCACACTCTAGGTAATGCGTTACGTCGCATTCTTTTGTCTTCAATGCCGGGTTGTGCTGTCACTGAAGTTGAAATCGATGGTGTATTACACGAGTATAGTAGTAAAGAAGGTGTGCAAGAAGACATCATCGAAATACTGTTAAACCTTAAGGGGTTAGCAGTAGGTATTGAGGGCAAAACTGAAGCTGTTCTTACCTTAACTAAATCCGGTGAAGGCCCTGTAACGGCGGCTGATATCCAACATGATGGTGATATTACTATCGCTAATCCTGAGCACGTTATCTGTAATTTAACAGGTGATGGTGCTATCAGCATGCGTATCAAGGTAGAATTAGGACGTGGTTACGTTCCTGCTGCTGCCCGTCGCAATGCCGAGGAAGAAGATCGTGCAATCGGACGTTTGTTAGTAGATGCATCATTCAGCCCAGTCGCCAAGATTGCCTATGATGTTGACTCTGCTCGTGTTGAACAACGCACAGATTTAGACAAGTTAATTATCGACATGGAAACTAACGGTACGTTAGATCCAGAAGAAGCAATTCGTCGTGCTTCAACAATTTTGGCTGAACAGCTAGATGCGTTTGTAGAACTTCGTGATGTCACTGAAGTTGAACAGAAAGAGGAAAAACCTCTATTTGATCCAATTTTACTTCGTCCTGTTGATGATCTTGAGCTAACAGTTCGTTCAGCAAACTGTTTAAAAGCAGAAGCGATTCAATATATTGGTGACTTAGTACAGCGTGCAGAAGTAGAACTTCTTAAAACCCCTAACTTGGGTAAGAAGTCTCTTACTGAAATAAAAGACGTGTTAGCGTCGCGTGGCTTATCTCTAGGTATGCGCCTAGAGAATTGGCCACCAGAAAGCATTGCTGATAACGACTAAGTCGGTCATCATTTTAATTTAGTTAAAGATAAGGATTAACTTATGCGTCATCGTAAAAGCGGTCGCCAGTTAAACCGTAATAGCAGTCATCGCCAGGCGATGTTCCGCAATATGGCAAGCTCTTTAGTTAAGCACGGTGTTATTAAAACTACTGTTGCTAAAGCTAAAGAACTACGTCGCGTTGTAGAGCCATTAATTACAATGGCTAAAACCGACAGCGTAGCAAATCGTCGTTTAGCATTTGCTCGTACCCGTGATCAAGAAGTTGTAGGTCTTTTATTTAATGAACTTGGTCCTCGTTACCAAGAACGTCCAGGTGGTTATACTCGCATTTTAAAATGCGGTTACCGTACTGGTGATAAAGCACCAATGGCTTATGTTGAGTTAGTAGACCGTCCAGTAGTTGAAGAAGCTGCGGAAGTTGAAGAAGTCAGCGCTGAAGCATAATTTGCTTTAGAAAGTGATTAAAAAACGGAGCTTAGGCTCCGTTTTTTTATGGCTGTTTTTCAGGTTCATAAATTTACAAACTTGACCTAAACGTCAAAGCACCGTATAAATTACTTTTCTTTATTATTTGGTATTTCTATGTCATCACGTTTTCCTATCATTGCTGTTACGGGTTCATCAGGTGCGGGTACTTCAACCACAACAGAAGCCTTTGCACATATTTTTCGCTCATTAGGCTGTAATGCTGCCAATATTGAAGGGGATAGCTTTCACCGTTTTTCACGACAAGAAATGGATTTAGAAAAACGAAAAGCTGATGAAGAGAATAGAACCATTAGTTATTTTGGTGATATTGCCAATGATTTTGATGCCTTAGAGCGTTTATTTAAAGATTATGGTGAAACTGGACAAGGGAAAATTCGTCGTTATTTACATACCTTTGATGATGCTGTGCCTTATAATCAAATGCCAGGTACCTTTACGCCTTGGGAAGGTCTTGGTGAGGGTACAGATTTACTTTTTTACGAAGGACTACATGGCGGTGTTAAAACGAATAAAAATGATGTCGCTAAGCATGTGGATTTACTTATTGGTATGGTGCCGATAGTAAATCTTGAATGGATCCAAAAAATTATTCGTGATACCGATCAGCGCGGTCATAGCCGAGAAGCTGTCACGACAAGCATTGTCCGTAGTATGGATGATTACATTAATTTTATTACGCCGCAGTTTTCGCGTACTCATGTTAATTTTCAACGGGTGCCAACGGTTGATACTTCAAACCCTTTTAGTGCTAAAGCCATTCCTACCTTAGACGAGAGTTTTGTTGTCATTCGCTTTAGAGAGTCATCAAATATTGACTTTCCATACTATTTAAACATGATTGATGGTGCTTTTATGTCACGGGTAAATACCTTAGTAGTACCTGGTGGTAAAATGGGTTTAGCGATGGAATTAATTTTAACACCACTAATACAAGCCTTGATTGATAAGCGTAACAAAGCCAATAAGCAGCTTGATTGGATGAGTGATCTTTAGTTTTATTAAAAAGATCTACTAACTATTCTTTCCATAAAAAATATCTTTGCGCTCTTTTTGTAACAGTGCGGTTATTTGACTAGCGTTCATAGATGAGCTTACTGGTTCTAGTAAGTAATTATTTAATACAAACTCTTTTCTTAATAGTTTACTACTGAATAAATTATTTTGTGGTAAATTGATGTCTAACGCATCATAAACACCTGAATGTTCTAGGCTTAAATATTGTTGAATAGAATTAATAGGGTGATCAATATAAAGCTTGTCACCATTAGTTTTACGTGTAAACCCACGAACGCGATAATCAAGATGTAAAATATCGGCGTTAAGTTGTGCCATAAGGATATTAAGTGCTTTTAATGGCGTGATTACGCCACAAGTTGAAATTTCAAAGTCTATTCTTAGGGTGAAAATATTATTATTGGGATGATATTCAGGGTAAGTGTGCACGCAAATATGACTTTTATCTAAATGGCCAACTAAGCAATCGGTATGAATTGTACTCACTTCATTACTGTCTGCGATAAGCAAGGTAACGCTGCTGCCCTGTGGCGAATATTCCTGACTAGCAATATTGAGTATATTGGCACCAATTGCTGTTGCTAATGCTGTTAAGCATACTGTTAATTGTTTGCTTGAAAAATTATTGAGAATTGCGTTTTGATATTGTTCTCTGTTGGTTATGTAATGTATTAAATAAGCAGAGCAAGAAAAGTTTTTAGTTAAATTATTAAAACCATGCAATTTTAGTGTTGGAGACGACGTTAGCAAAATAAATCCAAAGAGGTAACTGAAAAATAACGATATATTATGTGCTATTATGAAGCATTAATTTCTGAATCAAATAAATTTTTGATCAAGGTAGCAAACTCGGTTAAAAAGGTAATTTGTTCTGTTGTTGCAGGTTTGTTTATTACACCAGAAAGAATTTCTTCTAAATCATACAAAACAGCATCAACTTCTCTGATAATTTCATTACGCTGATTAAAAGTAAGATTTTCGTTTTGAGCACAAACAGAGATGATTTGCTCACTTAATTGTTGTTCTATTACCTCAATAATGGTAACAGAGCTATCTTCTTTTGATGAGCTTTCAAACAAACTTAAATGCTCAGTTAAATATTCAATTATATGCATATAGCCAGGACTATCAGTAACCATAATTAAATCCCAAAAAAGTAAAAATATTCTTTATAAAATATATACTAGATCTGAGTTGTTCGCATTGATTAAAATTAATTTAATTGAAATAAAGGGCTTAAGCAAAGTTTTAATTTATCAAAATAGTCATTATTTGGCGTATCGGTGAGTAATTGGGCAAGTTCATTACCAATGGCAGTAAATTTGTAAAATTTAAGGCAAGCTTCGCTAGTTTTATAGATAATAGATAATGACTGGGTGTGAAAATCAAAATTGAGTTGATCTGTCTTGGTCAGTGATCTGGTTTCAGCTTCATGGCTGAAAATTAATTGATTATCTGACAACGCTAAAATATCACTATAATTTAGGCCAAATTCAGCTAAATTAAGAAGATATTCTTTTTTACCTAATAACAATGATAATAAAGAAGGCTTTTGATAACAGCCAGTAATAATACGCATATTAATACCTGACTGATCTTTAATCGCTAAACGGTGTGCTTTAGCCAGTAATTTTGCATCATGCATACTCATGTTTTTGAACACTATCAGTGCTTTTAATGAAAAGGATCCTGGCCGAGCAACTTCACCCGCCAGTATTTTTGCCCATAAAGCTTGCATCGTTGTATTACTGACATTTTTGGCTAAAGAAATAAAATTATTAAACCAATCTATATCAGCCCTATCGGTAATTTCATCTTCAGAACTGTAAGATAACGCTTGTTCAATAATACTTTCTAGATTTTTTTGATAACGAATTTCACAGCTTTGTTGGTGTCGGATCACCCGTTCACTAATAGGCAGTTGTTTGTCAGCAGCGCGTAATCCGCCTTCTAAAGAGAATTGTTTTGCTAAGGTTAATAATTGTCGTTGTGTTGAAATATTATTAACAACACTAGCGTTGGTTGGTTTTTTACACTCAGGAGCTTTTTCACTAGTAACTAAATCAGCAGTATTTGTCTCACCATCAGGTGTTATAACGGGGTTTTTGCTGTCCTTTGATGGCTTCATAATTTAGTTCCAAGCAATAATAAATGCGTTATTTTTGTTCAGTATAATAAATAAAGAATGAGCATTACCATACTTGATTGCTAAAACGACTGCAATGCTTTGCCGTAGATGTATATTTTTGCTATAAATATAAAAAATAATTACTCTTATTTTATTATAGAGGGCTATACTGTATTCATGATTAAGGGGCGTTCTCTTAAAAAAGATACTTGTCGGTGACATGGTTTTAAGTAAAAATGTAATTTGTTAATATCACTTATTAGATAGTGTTGAATAAATTTATAATGAAATTTATTATGTTATAAACTTGATAAAATAATGATATCGAAATATTGTAGTTAAAATTAATTAAATAAATAGCGTTCTTACCATAGTAACCTATTTATTTAATAGCAGTAATTGAGGGTGGCATGCAGGCTTCTGAGAATTCAAATGATGATTTTTTATTTATTGATGATAGTGATGAAGATGAAATTCTTGATACATCGCTTGTTGGTACATGGAAAGTTTTAATTGTTGATGACGACCCTGAAATTCATTCTGTTACCCAATTAGCCTTGTCAGACTTAATTGTTTTAGGCCGTCGCCTTGAATATATACACGCCTATTCGGGGGCTGATGCTTGTAAGTTAATTGAAGAAAATAATGATATTGTTGTGGTGCTGCTTGATGTTGTCATGGAAACTGATGACGCAGGCCTTAAAGTTGTAAAATATATTCGTGAAGACTTAAATCGTCAAGATATACGTATTGTTTTACGTACCGGTCAACCAGGTTACGCGCCAGAAGAAAGTGTCATTAAAGATTATGATATTAATGATTATAAAACTAAAACTGAATTAACTCGTCGTAAATTAGTCACGACTGTTTTTGCCGCTATCCGTTCTTATCAACAAATTAACACCGTAAATCAAAGTCGTATCGGTTTAGAGCAAATAATTTCCTCAGCATCCTTATTATTAGAACAGCAAACTGTGCATGGTTTTGCTGATGGTGTTTTAAAACAGTTAAATATTTTAACGGGTGGTACGGTTAACAGTATTTTTTGTGCTCGTGGACAAGGTATTTTAAAAAATATCGATGATTTAAGTTTTTATATCTTAAGCCAAACGGGACTTTCTGGCATTTTGATCAATCAAAAAGTTAGCACATTAAAAAATGAATTAGCCAGTCAAATGGTGAGTAATTGTTATTCACATAAACAACATGACTTTTCTTCCAAAAACATTAGTTTATATCTTGCTAATGGTAGTTATCGTGCTGTTATATATATGGAGCTTGAAGAAGAGTTACCCGAAATAACCCAACAATTAGTTGAAGTGTTTTTGACCAATGTTGCTGTGGGTTATGGTAATGTCCATTTATTTCATAAACTTAGAAATGCTGCCTACAAAGATGTATTAACAGACTTACCAAATCGTTTGGCTTTTTTACAAGCATTAGAGCATTTTGCAACCTCAACGAATGATCATTTAGCAACCGCATTAATTGATATTAATCATTTTAGTGATATTAACGATGGTTTAGGACAAGATATTGGTAATCAATTACTTATTGCTGTTGCAAAGCGTATTAATCAATTATCTGTTGATAATACCGGGAGTAATTTATTAGTTGCTCGTATCGGTGCTGATGTTTTTGGTGTTATTGGCAGTGATGATATTGTTAACCCTGAAATGCTTAGTGCTTTATTCGAGTTTCCTTTCTCAGCTGAAGAGCAACACTTACCTTTAACCGCTTGTTTTGGTTTTTGCCGAAAAGAAGAAGCAGGTTCGGATGGTAAAAAGGTACTAAATCAAATAAATATTGCGTTAAATTTAGCGAAAAAAGACCGTCAAAATCATGCTATTTATTATGAACAAGCCATGGAAGATAAAACCTTATGGCGTTTAGGTATGATCCGTCAATTACGTACAGATTTTGCCGATAATCGTTTAGAGTTATGGTATCAGCCACAACTTAGTTTGGCTACGGGTAAAGTTAATGGTGCTGAAGCATTATTAAGGTGGCGCACTGAAGATGGTGGCTTTATTTCACCTGCTGTTTTTATTCCTTTAGCTGAATATTCGGGATTAATTGTTGAAATTGGCGATTGGGTTATTGAGCAAGCTTGTCAGCAAGTTAAAGCACTTGAACAACAAGGTTTTGAGCAAGTCACCATGTCAGTTAATGTGTCAATTCCTCAATTTAGACAGGGGAATTTTGTTGCCAGTATTATTGATAGAATAAAAGAATATCAGGTTGAACCGAGTAAATTTGAGTTAGAAATAACTGAAAATATTCTTATGGATGACCCACAAATGGTCATTGATGCACTCGTTCGTTTAAAAGCCGAAGGTTTACGCATAGCACTTGATGATTTTGGTACAGGCTTTTCGTCGTTGAGTTATTTACAACAATTACCGTTAGACCGATTAAAAGTAGATCGTGCTTTTGTTACTCATATTGCCGAAGCTGGGCGCTCTATTATCGCGGATACCATTATTAATTTAGGGAAAAAAATGAACCTAAATGTTATTGCTGAAGGTATTGAAGAAGTTGCTCAACAAGAGCATTTAAAAACGCAAGGTTGTCATGACGTACAAGGTTTCTTCTATGCCAAACCTATGCCTGCGGATGAATTTGTACAATATTTAAAAGAGAATAGTTAAATTTTCTAATTCACCGCCGCTTTGCTGAAATTCTATATGCTTAGTCTATATCCTTAGTTAGGTTTATAGATCACAAGTCATTACTAACATATTTGCTCTGCCATCTTGACGAAGGTCATGTTCTCTTGGCTAAACACTCTTTTTTTGGTACAAATCCCGCTAAGATTAAAGAGCAACAGGCAAAGCTCGCACCAATGTAAAATACCCAAGATGCATTAACCATCCAAACCATACCCAATAATGCAGGAATAACAACTGCGGCAATATGATTAATAGAAAAGCTCACTCCTGCGCTAGCGGCAATGTCATTGGGTAGAGCAATTTTTTGAAAATAAGATTTAACGGCAATAGCTAATGCAAAAAATAAGTGATCTATGACATACAACCCTGCGGCAATATTTGCATTTTCAACTAAACCATAACCTATAAATAGCAGTATTAAACCAATATATTCAATGCGTAAAACAATGCGTTCACCTAATACACCAATTAACTTGCCAATTTTAGCGGCAAACAACCAGTTAAATATATAGTTAATTAAAAATAATGCACTAATGTCAGCAACACTGTAATGGAATTTTTCAACCATTAAAAAGCCAGCAAAGACGACAAAAATTTGTCGACGCGCACCACTAAAAAAAGTCAGCGCATAATACAACCAATAACGTTTACGCAAAATTAATTTTTTAGTTTGTTCATGTGGCGTAGGAAAAGATTGAAAGTGCCAACTAATGAGAATAGTGGCTATTAAACCTAATAGCCCAAAAAACAAATAGGTTGCTTGATAAGACCATGAAAATTGCTTCATTAGTAGCCAAATAGTACTATAAGCTAATAGAGAGGCGATTGATTTTACTGAGAGCATTTTACCTAAAAAGTGTGGTGTTTTGTCTTTATGTATCCATTGTAACGTTAATGACTGGTTCATGGTTTCAAAATAGTGAAAGCCTGTAGACATTAATATGGTGGTTAAATACAAGCCAATAACACTCGGAAAGTAACCTGTAATAGCTACTCCAATACAGGTAAGCGCTAAAGCAATAAGGGCAAAGCTTTGTTCTTTTAAAAATAACAGGACATAAATGGCGGTA
Source organism: Alteromonadaceae bacterium (assembly GCA_015491935.1). GTDB lineage: Bacteria > Pseudomonadota > Gammaproteobacteria > Enterobacterales > Alteromonadaceae. The sequence continues at coordinate 4,850 of WGGB01000270.1, read as the reverse complement.
AAGGCTAAAAAGCCGGGAATTTCACGCAAGCTTTGTAATACACCAATTTCTTCACCCGTAAACGATGCTTTTTCAATAACAAAATTATTTAATAAAACCATCCACACCGAAAAGACTAGTGGCATAATAAACGCCATGCTTAACAGTAAATGTTCAGGCTTATGATATACGCTTAAATACTTTTTAATAAAATTCATGCACATTCACAATAGATTATTTTTATAGTCGTTATTGTACGCTAACTTGTGCAAATGCTTTATAAAATTGTTAGAATAAGGCCAAATTCTAGGAGATTATTTTTATGACTAATTATGTTGTTGGACACAAAATTCCCGATTCAGACTCAATTGTTGGCGCTATTGCTTTTGCTTATTTAAAAAATGCCATAGGTGAACCTGTAATTGCAGCACGTTTGGGTGAATTATCACCCGAAACACAGTTTATTTTAGATAAATTTGGTTTTGAAGCGCCATTATATAAAACTAGTTATGCTGGTGATGGTGTTTATATTGTTGATCATTCTGATGTTGAGTTAGCGCCTGATGATATCGACCAAGCTACTTTGCTGGGTATTATCGATCATCATAAATTAGGTGACTTAACCTCTTCAACACCACTTGAATGTTGGATCCGTCCAGTCGGTTGTACCAATACCGTCATTAAAATGATGTACGATTTTCACCAAGTTGAAATTCCTAAAAATATAGCGGGTATTATGTTATGTGCCATTATGAGTGATACCGTTATTTTTAAATCTCCTACTTGTACTACCGCTGATATTAAATGCGTAGAGGCATTAGCCGAAATTGCCGAAATAGATGATCCCAAAGCATTAGGCATGGAAATGTTTTTAGTGAAATCAGCGGTTGCAGGTACGCCCATTCGTGATTTGGTTAAACGCGATTTTAAAGACTTTAATATGAATGGTCATAAAATAGGTATAGGTCAATTAGAAGTTGTAGACTTAGCTGTATTTGATGATATTAAAGCCGAACTTGAAGCTGATTTAGCAAAATTAAAAGCAGAAGGTAACCGCCATAGTGTATTGTTGTTGTTAACTGATATTATGAAAGAAGGTTCAGAATTATTACTGGTAAGTGATGATGCTGAATTAGCCAAAAAAGCATGGAATGTAGAAAGTAAAAATGGCCAAATTTGGTTGGACGGTGTATTAAGTCGTAAGAAACAAGTTGTGCCACCGTTACAAAAAATCTTTGCATAAACTCTTATATTTAGTATTAAGCGCAGGTTTCTCAGCGCTTTTTAATCTTTATAGTGAGTACTTAAATCAAGTTTCAAACAAACAATTCAAACGGGCGTTTAAAAAAAGTTGCATTTTAAATATTTTTAAAGCACACTTCATAGACTATTATTAGGTCACTAATTCTAATTGGTAGTTTATAATCAAGATTACGAAACTCAGTTGAAACCTATTGTAAATGGTTTCAAAACCGTTTTATTTTATTCGTTTCAGCTGATATTTTCCCATCAATCGACACCAGATCACAGTGAAGGAGAGTCGGCATGATATATCAAGGCAGCAGCCTTTCAGTTCAGTTATTGGACGATGGTATTGTAGAATTTAGCTACGATGCACAAGGTTCAGTTAACAAATTTGACCAACAAACTTTTATCGAATTTCGAGCCGCTATTGATGCAATTAATAATTGCAGCGACGCTAAAGGCGTAATGGTTACTTCAGCTAAATCAACATTTATTGTTGGTGCTGACATTACCGAATTTGAAGAAACCTTTAAACAACCCGAAGCAGAATTAATTCCGTGGATCAAAAATGCCACGGATATTTTTGATGCCTTTGAAGATATTCAATTGCCGACAATTGCAGCCATTAATGGTTTTGCATTAGGTGGCGGTTGTGAAATGATTTTAGCGTGTGATTATCGTGTTGCTGACACCACAGCAAGTATTGGCTTGCCAGAAGTTAAATTGGGTTTAATGCCTGGTTTTGGTGGTACAGTGCGTTTGCCTCGTGTTATTGGTGCCGACAATGCCATTGAATGGATCTCTACAGGTAAAAATCATAAAGCAGCACAGGCATTAGCTGTTGGTGCTGTTGATGCGGTTGTTGAACCTGAAAATTTACGCAATGCAGCAATTAGTATCTTAACGCAAGCTATTGTGGGTGATTTAGACTGGAAAGCTAAACGTCAACCTAAGTTAGAACCCTTAAAATTAAGCAAGTTAGAAAATATTATGACTTTTTCTTCTTGTAAAGGCATGATCGCAGCTAAAGCGGGTAAACATTATCCAGCACCTATGGTAATGGTTAATACTATAGAAGCCGCTGCAACATTAGATCGCGCTGGTGCCATGGCAGCCGAAAATGCGGGTTTTGCTAAATTAGCTAAAACTGATGAAGCTACTGCGCAAACTGGTTTATTTATGGCTGATCAAGTCATTAAAGGTAAAGCGAAAAAAGCCGCTAAGCAAGCCACTAAAGCTGTTAATAAAGCAGCTGTATTAGGTGCTGGTATTATGGGCGGAGGCATTGCCTATCAATCTGCTTATAAAGGCACGCCAATCGTCATGAAAGATATTAACGATCAAGCGTTGGCTTTAGGTTTATCAACCGCGTCTGATATTTTAACAAAACAAGTTGAACGCGGTCGTATGAAGCCGAAAAAAATGGCTAGTGTATTAAACAATATCACGCCAAGTTTAACGTATGACAGTGTTAAAGATGTTGATATTGTTGTTGAAGCCGTGGTTGAAAATCCTAAAATTAAAGGGTTGGTATTAGCTGAAGTAGAAGGAGGTATTAGTGACGATGCTATTCTTACTTCAAATACTTCAACTATTTCTATTGATTTGTTAGCAAAAAGCGTGAAACGACCACAAAATTTCTGTGGTATGCACTTCTTTAATCCTGTACACAAAATGCCATTAGTTGAAGTTATTCGTGGTAAAGATACCTCTGATGAAACTGTTGCTGCGGTTGTGGCTTATGCGGCTAAAATGGGTAAATCACCTATTGTTGTGAATGACTGTCCTGGTTTTTATGTAAACCGTGTTTTATTCCCATACTTTGCAGGTTTTAGTCAATTATTACTTGAAGGTGGTGACTTTGTTGCTGTTGATAAAGTGATGGAAAAACAATTTGGTTGGCCTATGGGACCTGCATTTTTACTTGATGTTGTTGGTATTGATACCGCAGATCATTGTACTGATGTAATGTCGGCAGGTTTTCCTACGCGTATGCAAAAAATTGATAATGATCCTGTTAGCGCACTATACAGTGATAACCGTTTGGGTCAAAAAAATGGTAAAGGTTTTTATGATCATGGTAAAGATAAACGTGGTCGCCCAAGTAAAGTGCCTGCCGAACGTGCATTAGAATTATTGGCTGCAAGCTGTGCTGATAAAAAAGATTTTAGTAGCGAAGAAATTATTACTCGTTTAATGATCCCGTTAGTAAATGAAGTGGTACGCTGTTTAGAAGAAGGTGTAATCGCTTCTGCTGCAGAAGCTGATATGGGCTTAGTGTACGGTTTAGGTTTTCCTCCATTTAGAGGTGGTCCAATTCGTTATTTAGAAACATTAGGCTTAGCTAACTTTATTGAAATGGCTGATAAATACGCTCATTTAGGCGAAATTTATCAAGTTACCGATGGCTTACGTGAAATGGCCAGTGCAGGTAAATCATATTTTAAAACCAATGTTAATCAAAGTGTAGCTAAAGCTTAGGAGAATATCATGAAAGAAGTTGTCGTTATCGATTGTATTCGTACGCCAATGGGGCGCTCAAAAGCCGGTGTTTTTCGTAATACTCGTGCCGAAGCTTTGTCTGCGCATTTAATGCAACAAATGTTAGTGCGTAATCCAAAATTAGATCCCAGTGAAATAGACGATATAATTTGGGGTTGTGTAAAGCAAACTAAAGAACAGGGGTTTAATATTGCCCGTAATGCGCAATTATTAACCGACATTCCAAAATCAGTGGGTGCGGTAACCGTAAATCGCTTATGTGGTTCATCAATGCAAGCCATGCACGACGCTACGGTAAATATTATGGCAGGGCAAGGTGATGTTTATTTAGTGGGTGGTGTTGAACACATGGGTCATGTTCCTATGATGTACGATATTGATTTTGATCCACGTTTAAGTCTCCACATTGCTCGTGCATCAGGCAACATGGGATTAACCGCAGAGCTGTTAGGTAAGCAACACGGTATTACTCGTGAAATGCAAGATGCCTTTGGTGCGCGCTCACATCAATTGGCTCATAAAGCAATGCTTGAAGGTCGTTGGGATAATGAAATTGTTGCCACCGAAGGTCATGATGCTACTGGCGCATTATCATTAATTAAAAATGATGAAGTTATTCGTCCAGAAACTACTCCTGAAACGTTAGCGGGGTTACGTCCTGTATTTGATCCTGTTAATGGTACGGTTACTGCAGGTACTTCATCAGCATTATCTGATGGCGCATCAGCCATGTTATTAATGTCTGCCGATAAAGCGAAAGAATTAGGCTTAACACCTCGCGTTAAAATTCGTGGTATGGGTGTTGCTGGTTGCGATCCTGCTACTATGGGTTATGGTCCTGTACCAGCCTCTAAAAAAGCATTAAAACGTGCTGGTTTATCTGTGGCTGATATTGAGCTTTTTGAATTTAACGAAGCCTTTGCTGCACAAGCTTTGTCTTGTATTAAAGTGCTTGGTTTAGAAGATAGAATGGATCATATTAACTTAAATGGTGGTGCTATTGCCTTAGGTCATCCTCTTGGTTGTTCAGGTACACGTATTTCAGGTACCTTAATTAACTTAATGGAAGGTCAAGATGTTAATCTTGGTCTAGCCACTATGTGTATAGGCTTAGGACAAGGTAT
>WGGB01000269.1 GCA_015491935.1 Alteromonadaceae bacterium | reverse complement strand
TTCAACCAGTTCACCTAAACCTGAAATACTAAAAACACCATCAACACTAAGGTTGTCGCCTTCGCAAACTAAACCTCGTTTTTCTGCCGCAGTAATACATAAATGTAATGCTAAATTATGTTGTTGGTGAAGATCTCGCCATGCTTGCAATATTTGAAACTCATCACTTGGGATCTGTATATCTTTACTGGCATTTAACACACCGTCTTGATAAAAAAACACACCAACAATTTCTATACCTTGTGCAAAGGTATGAGTAATTATATCGATTGCAGTAACCGTTAAATTATCTAAAGGTGAGCTAGTAATGATGAAGGCAAGTTTCGACACAGATTTTCCAGTTAATAATAATTTAATTTTAGCTAATAAAAAGCCCCGATACATTACGTATCGGGGCTTGGCAGTATAAACAATTTTAAGCTAAAGGTTAATCGTCATTACCAAAAACACCTAAAATACTTAGTAACTGAACGAAAATATTATAAATATTTAAATAAAGTGCTACGGTTGCACGAATATAATTAGTTTCGCCGCCATGGATAATTCGACTTGTATCAAATAAAATCAAACCTGACATAATCATAATTACTGCAGAGCTAATAGCTAATTGCAATGCAGGCATCGCGAAAAAGATATTAGCTATCATCGCGATTAATACTACAATCAAACCAACCATTAAAAAACCGCCCATAAAAGAAAAATCTTTTTTACTGGTAAGAGCATAAGCTGATAAAGCAAAAAATATTAATGCTGTACCTCCTAACGCTTGCATGATCATTGATGCACCATTAGGCATCGCAGCATAAACATTTAACATTGGACCTAACGAAGCCCCCATTAAACCAGTAAAAGCAAAAATCCAAAAAATACCACTGGTTTTTTCAGCGTTTTTATTGACTACAAACATTAAAATAAATGCACCAATCATCATCACTAACGCTGTCATATGTGATAAACCAACGGCCATTGATATGCCAGCAGTTACCGCACTAAAAGCAAGCGTCATCGATAACAACATATAGGTATTTTTTAATACTTTGTTAATTTCAATACTGCTACTTCTCGTTGCTGTTTGAAATCCCATGTTAGATCGCATAATTCTCTCCTGTGAAAATAAATTTACTAATTATTAGATAAGGGTAAATGTGAAAAATTCAACATTTAACACTAAATAATTCGATTTGTACCAATAAAAACTAATTAAAGATAGTAAATCAAAATGATTTATAGCCTAATGAATTAGCAAGATAAATCATTAGACATATTATGGCACTATAATTTAATGAATAACAAGGCTAAGCTTGCTGAAATTGTTTAATTATTTGTGATTTTTTGTAACAGTCATTACTGTGATCATTTACCATGCCACAAGCTTGCATATGAGCATAGCAAATTGTAGGGCCAACAAACTTAAAACCGCGTTTTTTTAAATCTTTACACCATGCATCTGATTCAGGCGAGGTTGCAGGGTAATCACTTAATTTATTGTAATAATTAACAAGTGTTTTATGATTTACAAAACTCCACATATAATCACTAAAAGTGCCAAACTCTTGCTGTACTTCAATAAAACGTTGTGCATTATTAATTGCAGCATTAATTTTTCTCCGATTACGGATTATGTCACTATTAAGCATGAGCTCTTCAACTTTGTTTTGTGAATAGTTAGCCACTATCTCAACATTGAAATGATCAAAAGCTCGGCGATAGCCTTCACGTCTTTTTAAAATCGTGTACCAACTTAATCCAGCCTGAGCAGATTCTAAGGTTAAAAATTCAAATAATTTATTATCATCATAAAGAGGAACTCCCCATTCGTTGTCATGATAGGCAACATAGTCAGGTTTTGAAATATCAAGCCAAGGGCAACGACAGACTGATTTTTTAGTCAAAATAACGATACCTTATATTTTTATCTTAAATTTAAGTCGATAAAACGTAAAAATATGCTGAAATAGCCAACGAAATGATTATTTTTGTAGCAAACAAACATTTTTATTAAATTAACGCTTTACAAGTCAATTTCGACACTTTAATATTCGCACCGTCTTAAAGCAAGCACGCTTTTATTTATTGATTTAAGACTTCAGGTGAGATGGCTGAGTGGTCGAAAGCACCGGTCTTGAAAACCGGCAAGGGTTTGTAGCCCTTCTAGAGTTCAAATCTCTATCTCACCGCCACATTTTAAGATATGGTTATTTAGAGTTAACGGTATCTTGTAGTAAGAAAATTAAAAGGCAAAGGGTTTGTAGCGTTAAACCTTGAGTAGGGTTCAAAGCTGGATTCACCGCCACATTTAAAAAAGCTGTTGTAAACAGTTTTTGTTATTGAAATATAACAAGGCGGGTTTGTAGCGTTAAACCTTCTAGAGTTCAAATCTGGATTCACCGCCACATTTTAAGATATGGTTATTTAGAGTTAACGGTATCTTTAGGAAAATTTTTATTGTTCTGTTCACCACAGACAATAGTACCAAACATGGTGAGATGGCTGAGTGGTCGAAAGCACCGGTCTTGAAAACCGGCAAGGGTTTGTAGCCCTTCTAGAGTTCAAATCTCTATCTCACCGCCACATTGAAAAGCCCATTACGAAAGTAATGGGCTTTTTCTTTTTATGATGTGATATCAAAAGGTTTGTCGCGCTAAACCTTCGAGTAGAGTTCAAATGTCTATCTCACCGCCACATTAGAAAGCCACTATATTTATTTATAGTAGCTTTTTTTTATTAGTGTTTAAGTATAAAAAAGGGTTTGTAGCGCTAAACCTTCGAGTAGAGTTCAAATCTCTATCTCACCGCCACATTAGAAAGCCACTATATTTATTTATAGTGGCTTTTTTTTATTAGTGTTTAAGTATAAAAAAGGGTTTGTCGCGCTAAACCTTCGAGTAGAGTTCAAATCTGGATCTACCGTCACTTATGAAAAGCCGACACATTCATTTGTATCGGCTTTTTTCATTTTAAGCGGAAAATTTAACGGTTAAGATTGTTGTTTTGTTGAAGGTTGCCGCTTGCCACAATAGCTAAATTGCTCATTATTTCTTTAGCCAAAGACAAAAAATACAGTATTATGCTTATTTATTTTTATAACATTAATTTCTTATGACTCAAAAAACATTATCTATTATTGTTGGCTCGAACAATCCAGTAAAGGTTAACGCAGCTAAAACCGCTATTTCAACAGCGTTTCCACACATCAATGTATTATGTCAAGGTATGCATTCACCATCACAGGTGGCAGATCAGCCAATGACAGAGGAAGAAACACGTTTAGGTGCTATTAACCGTGTAAAGTACTGTCAGCAACAATCAACAGCTGATTTTTATGTAGCGATAGAAGGTGGTGTCGATAATTTTGATTATGGCTGTGCAACTTTTGCTTATGTTGTAATCGCGACAAACGAAAAACAAATAGTAGGACGCAGTGCAAATTTACCGCTACCTAATATGGTTTATCAGTCATTGCAGCAAGGAGAAGAACTAGGTCACGTGATGGATAGATTATTTAACACCGATAATATTAAACAAAAGGGTGGAGCTATGGCGTTATTAACCAAAAATCATGCAACTCGAGAAGGGGTTTACACTCAAGCATTATTATTGGCACTAGCCCCTTTTTTAAATACCGAACTTTTTGATAAATAACCTTGGTTGAATATCACGCTAAAATCGCATATAAAAGCATATATTTGCGCGCAAAATAATCAAACAGAAAAATATTTACTTTTTTTATAAATTTAGTGTTGACAGTATCGCTATAGCTCTTTAATATTCCGCCCCGTTGAGAAGATGCTTAGCAAAAACTTAACCATA
>WGGB01000268.1 GCA_015491935.1 Alteromonadaceae bacterium | reverse complement strand
TCATTTTCCTATGGTAGGTATTATGCCCGATGTAGAGCAACATAAAGTGGTTTATGCGCATTTAGCTAAAGATAAAAAGTTTAACATTCATACACCAACCCCTTACTTAGACAATTTATATGTTTTAACAGGGCTAGGCGCGCGCGGTTTATGCACGGCACCATTATTAGCAGATATTATAACCGCAGATTTATGTGGATTACCTTATCCTGTCGATTATAAAATGCTTTATAACTTGGCGCCGAATCGTTTTGTAATTAAAGATATTATACGCAAAAAAAATGAAGGCTAACGTTAAGGTTAATGCTATGAAAAAGTATAATTATTAATGATCAGACTGATATTGTTCCATATGTAAATAATTTTCTAACAGTTGTAAGTTATATAACACATTCATTGATTTTTCGGTTAATTGCTGAATTGTTTTACTAAGCACTTCCATTGAACATTTTTGTTGTGTTAGGTCTAATAAATCACTACCAATTTGATGTAGCTCTTTATGCCCTTGTTCTAGTTCAGCATAAACAGAAATATGTTTAAAGCTAACACCTTCATTATAATACCATTGCCCTAATTTACACTTAGTATGATCAAGTTGCGGGCTTTTTCTTATATTGTCTAAACTTCTATGCTCACCACAATTATGTAAAAATAATGCGGTATCAATAATGTTTTTCTTCCATTGAATATGATCTAATTGTGCCATATAAATTAAACCGATAGGCATTGCTGATAAATCATTAAATTTTTGCACAAAACAAACAAACTGAGTCAATGCTAATGGCTTACTTATCCAAAAGCCTTGTGCTGTTTTACAGCCATACTCTTGTAAAACTCGATAAGTTTCTTTATCTTCAATACCTTCAGCCACAACATCCATATTGAGTTGATGTGCCATACGAATAGACGCTTGTAAAATTTGTCGATCTTTATTAGATTTATTAATACTCATAACAAAAGAGCGATCTATTTTTAGAATTGAAAAAGGCCATTTTGTTAATTCAACCAAGCCCGAATGACCTGTACCAAAATCATCCATCGCGATGGCAACACCTATATCGGCGAGCTGTTTCAAACAAACTTTAGCGTGCTCTTCATCAACTAACACCGTTTCTGTTACTTCAATTTCAAAACTAGACGGGTCAATTAACTTAGTTTTAACCGCGTTAATAATTAATTGCGTTAATTTGTCATTGTGAAAATCTTTACCTGAAGCATTAAAAGACACTTTAATGTCACTATTAACTGCACCTATTAATGAATAATCAATAATCAGTTGACGAAATACATATTGGCTAATATCACAAATTAAATCACTTTCTTCAGCGATAGGAATAAATTGATCAGGTGGAATAACTCCACCATTCACTGTTTCCCAGCGTATTAAAGCTTCGGCCCCACAAAGTTTACCCGTAATCATCGACACTTTGGGTTGGTAATATAATTTAAACTCTTGTTTTAAAAGTGCATTTTTAATTTGCTCAGGAGAGATCAACTGCGGCATACTTTATTTCCAGCTTCAACATAAGGCTTAACATAAGGCTTTAAATAACAAAGCCATACAGAATAAATTATATACATATTAACGTATTTAATAGAAAATAAAAGAAGTTATAAATAAAAGTTTACGCTAGATCAAAGTCAACTAACGTTGACATTAACTAAATTCGCTTTGTAATAAATCATAAAAATTAGTCACTATTGTTTGATCTTGCTGCGACAACTCACTTTTAGCAGCAGTGATCTTAGCTAATACTTGTTGGTAAAGTTGTTGAGTAAGCGGTTGATTGTCGTCGCCAAAGTTAACCGCTTCAACAGCAATAAAACCGCGTACATAACTACTCGCAAATAAAGTATCTTGGCTAACTTCTTGATCAAATAAACTGTCAAAATAATGGTATAAGTCGGTTAAGGTTTTTTGTGTCATGACTTGTTATTTTCCTAATGCTCAATTTTATAGCTGAGCTTATTTAGCAATTAAAGGTTTGTTAAAATTGTTCAATGTTGAGCCTCGCTACGCTCATGTCAACCTACATGGATTATACAAGAAAGGATCATACCAGAAAGGTTACTGTGGCGAGCTTACGGGATATAAAACTTGATCTTTATATCCTGTGGTAATCGCAAAATAACCGCATAATTGTTGATCTAATTCACAATCTCCGGTGTCAGCAATAAGTGGACGGTTATTAAGGGCGTTAAGTTTAGTTTTAGTAGCAATAATTAAAATATTGTCGCGACCACCCGACTGCGCCAAAATAAAACGAATAATACGAGGGCTTAATTGTTGATTACCTCGACCAAAAATATGGCCTTGACCACCGATTAAGGTGATCACTAATTTAGTTTTAATCGATTTTTGAGCATAAGATTGCAATAATGACCATAGTTGTTGCTCGGTTAAATCATTGGCGACAAGCGCTTGTTCATAGATGGCGTCAACCCCTAACAAGGTATTGTTTAATGATAATTCTTCCATTAAAAAGGCGGTTGTTGACCCTGAACCAATAATAAAGAGTTCATCGTCCATACGTTCAATAATATCAGCACTAATATCTTGTAAAACTAATTCATCAAGCTCTTTACCACCTGATTTAACCGCCTGAATATAACGTAATTCACTAGGGATTTGCATTTCGCCATAACGTTTTGCTTTAACAACTCCCTGTCGGAATAAGCTTTCATCAATATCCATCACGTCAGCTTCAGTTAAGGTAACTAATTGTTTATTTAGCATTAATTCAATTACTCTACCTGCGGCTTTGGGGGTTATAGCATAAACACCTGAATGAATTTTACACCCCGCAGGAATACCCAACACAGGAAATCGTTTATCTAAGCCCTCAACAATTGTGCAAACATTACGCGCCGTACCATCACCACCAGCAAACAGTAATATATCAATCTCTTTTGCAGCCAAAGCATTAACCGCTTTTTCCGTATCTAATTCGCTAGTATTAGTACTATTGCTACAATAAACAACTTCAACGGTAAAACCTAACTCACGCGCACAGATTTCTCCCATTTGCGCATTGGCCGTATAAATAATAATGTTTTCTTTATAAGGCAGTAATATTTCTAGCGCTTTTTTCGCCCGCAAGTTAGCTTTAGGCTCAGCTCCTAAAGCAAGAGCTTGCGCACTAATATTGTCGCTACCTTTTAAGGCGACACTACCGCCAAGACCTGCAATAGGGTTAACTAAAAAGCCTAACTTAAATACTGTGTTTAAATTTAACGATTCACTCATAAAATAAATTGCTCTTGGGTTAATGGTAACTTCGTTTGATAAAAATTAGCCAAAGCATTAATAAATTGCAGGCCTCGCTCAGGAAATCCTTTTTTTAAATAGGTTAATACTTGCTGATACACTGCTTTTTTAAAGGCAACGGTATCAGCAGTAGCGCCATTTAAGTTATCCGCAGAAACATTAAAAGGTTTCTTAGCGGCGACACAAAATGCCCATTCTAACGCTTGCGGTTTGATCTCTACTTGTTCAAATGACTTTTGCTGTTGCTCATTTCTACCATCGGGTTCATACCAATAACCAAAGTCTTCAAGTAATCGCCGCTCTTTACCTGCAATACACCAATGTGATATTTCATGTAATGCACTGGCATAATAGCCATGCGCAAAAATAACTTGATGATAATCACATTTATCATCCGCTGGCGCATATAAAGGTTCATCATTTCCTTTTATTAAACGGGTGTTGTAATGAGGGAAAAATTGCTGATCAAATAAGGTAATCAAATCTTGATAATGGTGTTCAATTGGCGACATTAAAATAATAAATAACAACTAAATTTAGATAGCTTATATTTTAACTAAAATAAACGTTAATGCTATTGATAAGCACAAATAAAAATGAAGTTAATTCGATAAAAACAATATTAATCAAGATTAATTCAAAAACAATAACTAACTTACTAGAAAGCAAAGGTAAATCAGGTGTAATATTATAATCATTATTTTATTTATTAAGAATTTTATGAAAAAACTCGATGAAGTAGATTTACGAATATTAACGCTACTCTACCAAAATGCGGATATAACCAATAAAGAGCTTGCGGCACAAATTGGTATTGCCCCGTCAACGTGTTTAGAACGCGTAAAACGTTTAAAACAAAATGGGGTGATTAAAAACGCTTTTATTGATGTTAATTTAAAAACGATTGGTGGCAATATTGAAGCGATCGCTGCCATTAGACTACAACCTTACAATAAAGAAGTTGTTAACCAATTACGCGACGATTTATTGCAGCTTCCCGAAATTTTAAGTATGTATCACATGGGTGGTAGTTACGATTACTTTATTCATATGTCTCTTAGAGATAGTGAACACTTACGCAACTTTGTTTTTGAAGCCATTACTTCTCGTGATGAAGTTACCACAGTAGAAACGTCATTGATTTTTGAACATAGTCGCTCTGGCGTATTACCTAATTTTGAAGATGACAACTAAGCATAGTTATTATGTTATTTACTGATAGTCATTGCCATTTAGATTTTCCAGAATTTGAAGACAACTTAGCGATTTTATTATCAGCGTGTGCGGCTAAACAAATTCATCGTATTATTGTGCCGAGTATCGCCCCTAATAATTGGCAAAAAGTACTAACATTAGTTAATAACAATAATTCTTCCATTAAATTATTTGCTGCTTTAGGTATTCATCCGTGGTTTTTAAATGAGTTAAGTGACGCTGATTTAACTCAACTCACAACTTATGTACAACAACATAAAACAAATATTATTGCTATTGGTGAAGCAGGTATAGATGGTAAAATTGCCGAACAAAATAGCAACTTGTCTAAACAACTACATTTTTTTGATTAGCACTTAGCGCTTGCCCAGCAACAACAATTACCCATTATTATTCATCATCGGCGTTCACATCAACATATTGTGCCATTACTTAAACAACATTCATTGACTAAAACAGGTGTTATTCATGCTTTTTCAGGAGGTTACCAACAAGCTAAACAATATATTGATTTAGGATATAAATTAGGGATTGGCGGCACAATTACCTATTTAAGAGCTAAAAAAACCATTAATGCCATTAAGCGCTTGCCGTTATCGAGTTTCGTCTTAGAAACCGACGCACCAGCTATGCCACTAGAAGGTTTTCAAGGTGAAATAAATTCACCGCTACGTATTATAAATGTGTTTAATGCATTAGTGAATATTAGGCATGAAGGTGCTATACAGATAGCTGAGCAGTTAGAACTCAATGCTGATGCGTTATACCAGTTTCATTAATTAAGTACGAACCACACGATAACCTTGGCGACTAAAACGATTTAATCCTCGAGTCAGTAAAAAGCCTATCACACCTGCTAAAATCAACATTAATCGAATAAATTGCCTGTTATCTCGCTCATTCGCCAATAATGGCGCAATTAAATATGATTTTTGTATGGTTAGGCGTAAATAGCCTTGTAATTGATTTTTTTTACCTGTGCGTACTTCACTCACAAAAGGGATTAATTCATCACTACGATTAACTTTATGCTTGTTGATCCCATAAAGATCTTTAATACTTTGCGAATGCTCACTCGCCACTTTTAATTGCCCCGTTTTATCATAAAAACGTACATCATGAATAAAGGTGTCTTTAGGTAAGTTTTGTAGGTATTTTTTTAAATATTTATTGCGGCTAAATGACGTATTAGCCGTGAGTAAAATGCCAATAGTATTGGCCACATTTTGAGTATAATATTGACTAATCGTAATAAATTGCTGATTAATGGTTGCCTTCGTTCTATTATCATTAAAAATTAATATATTCATAACAACAATAATAAGTGCAATAGCTATAACTAATTGCATTATTTTATTATAAATAGATGATAATTTAGGGTATAAAGGCGGTTCGGTTTGCACCATAACGTAAAAATAATTTAATAGACTGATAGTTATACTATAGAGGCTATTGACTTAATTTTAAATGTTTATCATTAATTCAGCCGTAATTTATACCATAGACAATAACCATAAATAGGATAATTTGTGTCAATTTCAGCCATTAACTTACCACTGCAACAACTTGAACGCGCCGTAATCGAACAACAAGCGTTAGTTAAAAATCATCATGTAGACACTGCAAATATTTCATTAGAATTAGTCGTTTTAGCCGAGATAACCTTGACTCAATTACTCGATTTAATTAAATACTGCCAACTGTCGGTATTGGCAATTAACACTATAAACAAGCGAAATAATCAACAAAGTTATCGTTTTGCTGTGCAAGTAAATAGCCTTAATGAAGCGAGAGCTAAACTAGCCAAATTTGCACAACAACAGCATATTGAAGCAATATTAATTGATGATGCTCCCTTATTAAATAATGCGGGTTTGCTCGTAATGGATATGGATTCAACCACCATAAAAATTGAATGTATTGATGAAATTGCCACATTAGCGGGTGTTGGCGAACAAGTTGCCGCAGTTACTGAGCAAGCAATGCAAGGTCAGCTTGATTTTGCACAAAGTTTACATCAACGCGTAGCAACGCTAAAAGATGCTCCTGAAGCAATATTAGCTGAGGTAGCGGCTAATTTGCCCTTAATGGATGGCTTAACGACGCTTATTAACGAGTTAAAACAGCATAATTGGCGTATTGCTATAGCTTCTGGCGGTTTTACTTATTTTTCAGAACATTTAAAAACCAAACTAGCACTAGACGATACTTTTGCTAATACTTTAGAAATTATCGACGGTAAGCTTACGGGTAAGGTTTTAGGTAAGGTAGTAGATGCTCAAGCCAAAGCCAATAGCATTGATATATTAAAAGAAAAATACCAAATAAATGAGCACCAAACGGTTGCGATGGGTGACGGCGCCAATGATTTAGCTATGATGGCAAAAGCGCATTTAGGTGTTGCGTTTCATGCTAAACCTATCGTACTCGCTAAAGCCGATACTTGTATTCATTTTGCAGGATTAGATTTACTTATCCATTGGTTAAAATAAAACAAATATATACAAATACATAACGCTATAGCAATTTATAACGCATCATAGCTTCAGGGGTTATATTAATAAGCTGCATAACTCCTGCAACAGTCAATATTTCTTGTTCTAACTGCTTTGCTCGATGAATGGCATAAGTACTAATATAACTCAACTCTGGCGTTAAATAATTCATATCAGGTGCATTGGTACGTGATAATTTAATTTCTAAACAAAGAAAATCACCTTGCTTTAAAGCATTGGAAATAAAGGCTTTTTGTAATTCTGGAGAGTTTAATTCACTCGAAAATTTACTGACAATATTATTTTCACTGCCTTCATTAGCCGCTTCATTCTTAGTATTAATAGCTAAATATACAATTTCATTAATGGGTGCATCGTTAGTTTGCATTTTTTTCAATTGCGCCATTAAAGTATTTAAGGCGCTTGATTGGTGAAAAAAATGATATAAATTAAAATAATTACCTCTATCACTAAGTAATGCCATTTTGTTTAACACTTCGCTAGGCGTACGGCTAGAAATTAACGCTTCAC
>WGGB01000267.1 GCA_015491935.1 Alteromonadaceae bacterium | reverse complement strand
GTTGTATGAACTTAGCAGCTACCACCAATGTGCTACTTTATGATCGCATGGCTAAGCTACAAACTTTAACCGCAAGTAACGAGCTAATTAAGCAAAGCCGTGATACCAATAATAAAACTAGAGTTAAATGACATTCCCAAACAGATGTTTTAGGGGAGAGCTAGGTCGATGCTTGCCTCGACAATGTTTGATGATATTTTGACATCTTATTTCGTTTCTTATTTCGTCATTGGTTTGTCTTGATTTGTTTTGTTTTGGTTTGGTTTGTTGCACCTCACTATGCTCGGGACAACCCACACTGAGATCTATTCTCTTATCGCCCAATGTTTTATCTCTTGATCGGTTAAAAACTGTTCAGCATTTTCACCTTGTAATAACGCCAGCGTTGCTAAAAACCCCGCTTGAATACATTGTGGAGCAGCGACCGTAATTGCGCTAGGTGGATTTTCTACTGGCCAGCCTGTTTTTACATTTAAAATATGGCTATAGCGCTGACCATCTTTTAATAAAAAACGATTTGCATCACCACTAGTCGCTACTGCACCTGCGGTCATTTCAACAATAACGGTTTTATCATAAAAACTAGGATGGTCAATACCCACTTGCCAAGCTTGCGCTTTACCGTTAACCATTCTCTCTTTATTTACCGCTAAATCACCGCCAAAATTAATTAATACTGGCACATCAGTTTGATTATTAATTAACTGTAGTGCTCTATCTACCGCGTATTCTTTACCTAAACCACCAAAATCAATTTCCATGCCTTTTTGCATTAAAAAAGATTGTTCACTTAATTGTGTTTTTTGCCAGCCAATAAGGGGCAATAGCTGGTCAATTTGTGTTTGCGAGGGAATGGTATCACTACCATCAAAATGCCAAGCCTTACGCAATACTCCCGAAGTTATATCAAATAAGCCGTCGCTCATTTGAAAGCAATCATTGGCAAATTTTAATAATAAATAGGTTTCACTATCTATACTACAACATTCGCCAGCACGTAAATTGAGTTGTCCACAAACACTATTTTGCTGATAACGACTGTATTTATCTTCAATACGCCATGCTTCAGTAGCCGCCATTTCAGCTAATTTTTGAGCTAACCTTTTATCCTTTGTGTCAACTAACACCTCACATGGGCTTGCCATTGCATAAAAAGAAAGCAAAAAGCCAGACTCGCGTGGCTGGCAAATTACTTTTCTTTCGGCTTTTTTCGACAAAGTCATTCTTTTTTTGAACATTTAAAAAGAATAACTAACCTGAGCAATGACTGCATCAATATTTTCATATAAATTTTGCTCAGCTAACACGCCTGGTTGCGAAAACCCTGAATTTTTCGGCGTTTGATGATAGTACTCAAGGCGAAATGCCATACTCTTACCACTGCCTAAAGGCATACCATATTTAATCCCTACCGTATAAGTATCCATATCGCCAAGCCGATAATCTGCACTGGCAAATTCGGGTACAGTGCTACCTTCTTGTAAAAATGGTTGATAAAAATCTGCTGCCGTTTGCGTGTAATAACGTATATGCGGTTCAATATAATTATCTTGCGACAAGTTCATACGATAATGAAGATCAACCGTATGCGAATGGATATGCCAATCATCTGTCATATAACGATACGAGGCATCAAGTATTGAATGAGCAAAATGATATTTAGTTTGCGCAAAAAAAGCGTGTTTAGAACGAGAACCAGGGCGGTTTTCATATAAATACTGCTGTGTTAAACCGTTGTTATTAATCACGCTAAGCAATTTATAGGGATCATTTAAGTAGCCATTAATATGCGAAAATGAATAATTAAATTGCACTATCATACGGCGATTAATCACTTGCGTTAAACCAAATAATAAATCAACGGTATTCTTGTTATCACTATTAGCTATCGTTACTTTGTTACTACGATTTTCTCCACCTTCATCATCGTAAGTACCACTAATAACCTCATTACCAAATAACATCGGAGTTAAAGGATCAGCAATACCACCGCTTGGTTTTATTTGATCATACGCTAAGGCTAACCCCGCGGATAAGGTCGTGTTCTTCTTATTAAAATCTTTAGCAATATTGGTATTTGCGCCTAAAGATAAATAATCAAATTCTTTTGAAAAGTTACCACCAACACTCCAAGTATAATTATTCGCTAGCGGTTGTGTCCATTGAGCACTTGCCTGCGCTCTAGTATCTTTAAAAGTATCATCTAAAGGTGTTTTATTTGCGTCAACACGATAATTACTTCCACCCGACGGACTAGTAAAGGTTTGTACATTAGGTTGCCCTACGGCACCATTAGCAGAAGCGCCTGTTAACGCATCAAGGGTTACTTTTAAATTAAGTATTTCATCATTTTTAAAGGTTTTAGTTCCAGCAATAATAGCTTCAGCAGCGGATACACGATTAACTTCACTATAAACCATAAGTGCCGTATCAAATTTCCAGTCTGCTAATGGATTAGTATTAGCTTCGACACTCGCATTAACACCTAACAATGCACAAGTTGCCGTAGTTAACAGGCTTTTAAGAGCTTTTTTATTGCTATTTTGTGCAGGCATTGGGGATTGAATTAATTGCATCCACAACCTCCACCACCAAAGCCACGACCACCACTTGAAGCTTCTTTAGAAAAATAGATATGATCGTCTAATGCTGCATCTAACGGTGCGGCCGTTAACGCCATTTCATCTTTTGCTAATAAATCTCGCTGCCACGGCTCCACACCAAGCGAGCTACAACCACTTAATAATATAACAGCAGTAACCGTTGCTACTTTGATCATGCTAGTTTTATTCATTTTAATCATTTGCTTTGCTTTACTCATTACAACCCACTTACAATAACCTAACGGCAATAGCCTTAGACATTGATTATTTTTGCTTAGTTAATTGAATAATTTCATTTTCATATTGTGATTTTTTATTATCAATAAACCCCACATGAGCACTAACCACCTCACCTTGCTTATTAATAAGGTAACTACTTGGCATTCCTTTTAATTTGAATTTACGTGCTATTTTTCCTTTAGGATCATAAATAACAGAAAAATGTGCTGGTAAAGCCTGTAAAAACTTTTCTGCCGCACTACGATCCGTATCAACATTAACACTAATCACCTTAAAATTTTGCGCTTGATACTTGGCTTGCATTGCATTAAGCCACGGAAAAGATTTTCGACAAGGGCCACACCAAGAAGCCCAAAAATCTAAGTAAACCACTTGCCCTTTAGCCTCTTTAAGCGCGTTATCTAATTCAGTCATTGAATTAGCTTGTGCTAGCGATGCCATAAATATAAGTGACAAAACAAAAATCGAACGAAAAACAACCATGACCCATTTCCTTGATAATAAAATAATCGATATAACCAGTTAGCTGCTTATTTATGTCTCAGCTAATTGATCATAATGAACGGTATAACAACAAACTTAAGTTAACCTTAACACTCAAATTGTTAAGCTAAATAAAAATGCGCAACCTAACTTAATAAACCACGTGCTTTTAAACTTTTAGCCCAATAGACTAAAGCAATAGCCACAATAATAATCATTATGGGCATTATGCTGCCACTAACACCATAAACAGAAAAACCATTAACCAGCACAAATAAATAAAACATTTGCACAAATACTGCCACCATAGATATTATTAAAATATTTAATGATAATGCCTTCTTCATTAATAAAACTAAACACCCTATTGCACCCGCAAATACCGCAATGGCAAAAGCAACCGTTACCCACATTGGCGTATTGTTATATAAATTCTGCTCAGCAATTGGCATTTGCGCTAACATTTCAGGTGTTATCATTATTTGCCCAATAAATGCCATTACTCCCAGCAAGTTCCATATAACAGCTAGACCTGTTAATAGGTAAAAATATTTGGGTAAATTACTTTTTTTTCGATTAGCACTCATTATTTTCCCCTGTTTATTTTATAAAAGATAATTATTACAAACCCCATTATCCAGTATTTTTCTACTACACTTTGATTACTATGTTTGACTTACAAGGAAAATACAATGGCAACAACCAATATCACCACCATTAAAAAAACAGAAAATAGTGAACATCAAACATTACAACAACTACAACAAACTTTTGCTGCGATTAATGTATCGCAAGCAATTATCGAATTTAATCTAGATGGCACAATTATTACTGCCAATGATAACTTTTTAGCCGCTGTAGGTTATTCATTAAGTGAAATTCAAGGACAGCATCATCGTTTATTTATGCCTAAAAATGAGCAAAACACACCTCAATACCAACAATTTTGGCAAAACCTAAATAGCGGAAAATTTCAAGCCGATATTTTTAAACGTATTAATAAAAAAGGAGAAACTATATGGTTAAGAGCTTCATACAACCCGGTTTTTGATGAAACAGGCAAACCCTATAAAGTAATAAAATTTGCGACTGACATAACTGAACAGCGCTTAAAAAATGCCGAACATGAAGCACAGTTAGCCGCCATATCTAAATCTCAGGCGGTTATAGAATTTAATTTAGACGGCACAGTGATCACAGCTAATGACAATTTTTTAAATACTATTGGTTACTCACTTGAAGAAATTAAAGGAAAACACCACCGCTTATTTGTTAGTTCAGAGGAACAAAATAGCGCTGAATACGATCAATTTTGGCAAGACTTAAATAAAGGAAAATACCGTGCAGCTGAATATCGACGTATTGGTAAAAATAATAAAGAAATATGGTTACAAGCAAGCTACAACCCTATTTTTGATCTTGATGGAAACCCCTTTAAAGTAGTGAAATATGCAACCGATATTACCGCCCGTAAATTTGCAATTAATCAAATAAAAAATGCCTTAGTAAAAGTTTCTAAAGGGGATTTAACCGCAATAATTACAGATGAACTTGAAGGTGACTTTTCTATTTTAAAAAGCGCCTTAAACGATCTTATTAGTAATTTAGTGAATATATTTTCAGATATTAATGAGTCTTCTACGTTTGTATTTACCGATGCTAAAGAAATTGCCGCGGGCACAAATGATTTAAGCAATCGTACAGAATCACAAGCATCAAGCCTTGAAGAAACCGCTTCTGCCATGGAAGAGCTTGCCAGTACAGTACAACAAAATGCTGAAAACACCACCCAAGCCAGTAAAATTGCTGACGGAGTAATGACCAAAGCAAGTGATGGTGGTGGTGTCATTAATGAGGCCGTGACAGCAATGAGCAATATTGATAAATCAAGTAAGAAAATTGCTGATATTATTGGCGTTATTGACGAAATAGCGTTTCAAACAAACTTATTAGCCCTTAACGCCGCAGTAGAAGCCGCCAGAGCAGGAGAACAAGGACGGGGATTTGCCGTTGTTGCCGCTGAAGTGAGAAACTTAGCACAACGTAGTGCTGGTGCTGCCAAAGAAATAAAAGGATTAATAAATGACAGTGTTGACGCGGTACATAAAGGCTCACAATTAGTTGATGCATCGGGAAAAACTTTTGCAGAATTAGTGAGCGCCATCCAACAAGTCGTTAATATGATCTCTGATATTAATAATGCTGGCACCGAACAATCGGCAGGTATTCATGAAGTTAGCCAAGCGGTTGCACAAATGGATGAAATGACGCAACAAAATGCCGCGTTAGTTGAAGAAGCATCTGCATCAACTCGTTCGTTAGAAGAACAAGCACAAATACTATTAGAAAAAATAAGTTATTTTAAAATACACTAATTATGTGTTACTGCTTTTTGCTTCCATCAAGCAATAAATATTAAGTCTAATATGGCTAAATGGGATATCATACAGAGAGTATCATTTCTAACCAAGTGCTATGGAACAGCTTGCTACTAAAATTTAAGCCAACTATTTCAAGCTGACTAGCATAATATTTTTAGATTATAATTTTAGACTTCGTTCTAAAATTTTAATCATTTCTTGCACTATTTTCCTGTAATATGTATTTTTAATTTTAAAAAAACCTTTATGGAGTATAATTCCATCTAACAGACTTACTAAGGCTCTACTAAAATATTTTGGATCTATATCTTTGTTTATTAGCTCTTTATCTAATAGAACCTTTAAGTTTTCTTTATAAAAAGTAGCTATTTCCTTAAAAAATTTATCATACTTTTCAACAAACTCATCAGAAGAAAAACTTGGTCCAAAGACTTCAAAAAAGATAGGTATAAATTTACTTTCATCGTCATTAATTAGTAATGATTTTTCTATATACCCAATAAGAGTTCGAGGTGTTTCAAAAATTTTTTTTGGAATTAAATTGCTTCTTAGCCTTTCAAAATAATGTTCGGCAATCATTTCTATAAGTTGTTCTTTTGATTCGAAATATAAATACAGTGTCCCCTTTGCTATACCCATTTTATTCGCTATTTTTATCATGCTTGTGTTATGAAAACCATGCTTAACAAATGCTTGTAATGCAGCACAAAGTATCTCTTTACGCATTTGTTCCTTATTTAAAATTTTTGGCATTAAAACCCTCAGCAATACAAATATGACAATCTTCATGCATATAAACGACTAACTCTTGATGCGTGTCGATGCCCATATTAACCACGGTAAGCGAATGTTTATTAGTCATCTCTATCCCTTTTGTTTTGATATTATTTTAGTATTGCGCAATTTGGTTAAAAGTATAGGCGTTAATGGATATTAGCTGTATTTTTATTGACCAAAATCAAGCTAAAATTTAAAAGAGGGTTATTAGTCAAACGCTTTTGTATAAAACAGACAAAAAAAAACCAATATTTATAAAAATATTGGGCTTCATTTTTATGGTATAAAAACTAATTAATGTAAATTAATGCTTTGTAATACTTCAATATTTACCAATGAATTAACTAATGAAAATAGCTCAGGAAAACTATCACTTTTTACCAGCTTTCCTTGTTCGTCATTTCTAATAAAGCCACTATCTTTCATTGCATTTATTAATAAAGTTTGTGCTTTTTTATCGGTAAATTCAGGTGAATTTATATGATTAATTACCGATAAACGTTTAGCTATAATCACGGCCGATTTTTCTAATTCACTACGCGTTAATGGTGCTTTAGCATCAACTAAACTCGTTAAAATGGCAAAACGTTGTAATGTTTCATCAATAACTAAACTCATTAAACGCGTTGTTGTTTTTGCACTCCGCGCGTCTGTTAATGACCAAAAATCAGTATTAGTTTGTTTAACGATGCCTTCTTCAAATAAAATGCTTAAAATTTGTTTGGTTTGCTTGGTTATATCATCCGCTTGTTGCCATAAAAATAAATCTTTTTGCATTAATGCCATTAAGGTTTGCACATGGTTAATTAAACTTTGTTCATTAATCTTATCAACGCGATTTAAAATATTGCAGACTAGTGACGGTAAAACATAAGTGTGTAAAATGTTATTGCGATAATAACTCATTTCTAAGGCATCTTTGTCTGATAATGAAATGATTTCACCGTGTTCATCTTGTTCTACCGTCACTTTGTTTAAAGTAATAACCTCGGTGAGCATTTGTGCGCCATTAATATCAGGAACCGTTAATAAGGCACTATAAGGTGCTTGGCGTTGTAAATTTAAGAAAAAATCTAATTGGGTAATTAACTCAGTTTTAGTTAACGCTTTATGTTTTGAGGCTAATAAAATTAAAGCAACTAAAGATACACCACTTAGCGCAGCACTTTGATTGACACTTGTCATCACTTTATTGGCAAGTACATTAACGGTAGGCGTTAGCCAAGTTGGTTTTTGTGGATCGATGGGATCTATAGCGGCTTTCCAATCGGGGACTTGTTCATTTAAAAAATGATTAATATTAATGGGTTCACCAAAGTTGATATAACCATTACCATAATTGCGTAAATTGCGCAGGGCTTTAATAACCCCAAAAATAGATTCTTTTTTCTTTTTACCGCCACTTAATTCTGCATGATAAGTAGCAACTTCCATAACGTGCTCATAGCCTAAATACACAGGAACTATGCTTAATGGGCGATTAATGCCACGCAGCATACTTTGTATAGTCATGGCAAACATACCTGTTTTGGGCGGAAGTATTTTACCCGTACGACTACGGCCACCTTCGGCATAATATTTAACAGAATAACCACGTTCAAAAAGTAAGCCTAAATACTCTCTAAAAATAGTCGAATATAAACGATTACCGCCAAAGCTACGACGAATAAAAAAAGCACCTGCTTTTCTAAAAATAGGACCCGCAGGCCAAAAATTCAAATTAATACCCGCTGCAATTCTTGGCGTAACTAAACCTTGGTGAAAAATAGTATAAGTAAGCAGTAAGTAGTCCATGTGACTGCGGTGACAAGGAACATAAATAATTTCATGCCCTTCTTGAGCAAGCTGCCTTAAAGTGTCAGAGTTATGTACTTTAATGTCTCTATATAAACGTTTCCATAACCAGCCTAAAATACGCTCGCCAACCAGAATCATATTTTCACGGTAATCCCCAGCAATTTCATCCATAATAGCAAGTGCTTGTTTTCGGGCTTTTTCAATACTGATATTTTTACTGTTCGCTTCATCTTCAATAACTCGCTTTACCGCAGGATTAGCCAGTAAGGCAGTAAACATTTGCTGACGATGCATTAAGCGGCGCCCTGTTACTGAAACTGTTTGTCGATAAAAATGAAATCGTGCTACGCGCAATAATTTTTTCGCCGTACTTTCGCTAACACCGTATTTATCGGCCATAAAGCGAAATGAAACGGCTTGACTAAAACGTACCAATGAGCGACGACCTAAAAAGAGTACGATAAAAAATTTACGAAGAAAATTAGGTGAAGCTTGATCGGCTAGTAAAGTACCTACTCCCGCTTTGTTTTTTTCTTTGGTTGGTGTTCGTCCCCAAGTCATATTTACCGGAATCAACTGTGCTTTTAGGTTTTTATCTTGCTGGTGTTGTTCAAGTATGGCTAAACCTTGGGCAATAGCATTGGTTTTAGAACGTTTACGCCAAGATAAAATAGAAGAAGGCTTTGCTAAACATAAAGTACGATCAAACTTTTCACCATTAATGGTTATTTTTTCCAAAGGATCAGGTAAATTTTGTTTTTTACAGACTTGTTGTAATGTTAATAAATCGCTTGCTGATTGGTGACGAACCACATAAAAAACGGGCTGAGAACTGTGTTGAAAACAAGTTGCACTATTATTTTGTTCCTCATTAGAGGATTTGTCGCAAATAATTTTACTGCGCACTAATAACTTAATTGGTAAGTTTAATAGCGTATAAAAAACGGAACGTAATACAGACATAAAAGCTCATGGTATTGATAATAAAGTTATATGTGAGGCATTTTAGCTTTATTTTACTTGCTTATCAAAAGACAAATATTTTTGATCTATTTCTTGTGTAAAGCATAAAAACGCATATCTTAATTGTTGAAACACCTCGCTTGCAGTAAACTATCGGCAATTTCGTCAATATAAGCAACGAGTATCAAAATAATGTCAACGCCAGAATCTTCAAACAATCAAGATAATTCAACTCATTTTGGTTTTAAAACCGTCGATAAAACAGCCAAAGCCTCTATGGTTGCCGATGTTTTTCATTCGGTGGCAAAACAGTACGATATTATGAATGATTTAATGTCATTTGGGGTACATCGTTTATGGAAGCGCTTTACTATTGACGCCAGTGGTGTGCGTCCTGGTAATAAGGTATTAGATTTAGCGGGTGGAACAGGTGATTTAACCGCTAAGTTTTCTAAATTAGTTGGTAAAGACGGCAAGGTGATTTTGGCTGATATTAACAGTTCTATGCTCAATGTTGGCCGCGATAAATTACGCGATAAAGGGCTGGTACAAAACATTGAGTACGTGCAAGCCAATGCAGAAAGTTTACCGTTTGACGACAATACCTTCGATATTATCACTATCGCTTTTGGTTTACGTAACGTAACCGATAAAGACAAAGCGCTTTCTTCAATGTATCGCGTATTAAAACCTGGTGGGCGCTTATTGGTATTAGAGTTTTCAAAACCTGAACATGAATTATTAAATAAAGCGTACGATTTTTATTCCTTTAATATTTTACCCAAAATGGGTGAATTAGTAGCAAAAGACGGTGACAGTTATCAGTATTTAGCGGAATCTATTCGTATGCACCCTGATCAAGAAACATTAAAAGCCATGATGGAAAATGCAGGTTTTGAACAAACCAGTTATCATAATTTAACGGGTGGCGTGGTTGCTTTACATAAAGGTTATAAATTTTAATTATTATGAACGCTTTTGCAAATAAAGTCAGTGATAAATTAGGCGAGCAACTAATGCTAAAACAAGCTTTAGCATTAACACTCGAAAAAATTATTAACAAGGCGCTAAACTTAAATATTAATGATAGTGTTGAATTAAAATCGTTAAATGAAAAGCGTGTAACGATTATTTTAGACGAACTTAATTCTCCACTGAGCTTTAGTGTTTATCAGCAACAAATTTTAGTGACCAGTTTTACAGAATATAGTGATTGCACCATTATCACCAGCTTAAAAACGCTAAAAGAGCTACAAAAAAATCAGCAACTCACCGAGCTAATAAAACAAGACAAACTTGATATAACTGGCGACATTAAATTGGCTCAACAATTTGCTAATGTAGCCCAAAATTTAACGATAGATTGGCAAACAGAGTTAGCTAAACATATTGGTGATTTCGCTACTTATAAATTAACTCGTTTTGGTAAAACCTTGGTGGATAAAATTAAGTTTTTAAAAAACCAAGTACAAGCAGACAGTAGTGAATATATAGTGCATGAGCAAAAACTAGTGATCACTAAAAATCAACTAAACGACTTTAATCAACAAGTAAATAATGTAAGTGAGCAAGCCGAACAATTAATGTTACGCTTGGCAACCATAGAAAAACAATTAAATAAGTAAGAGCGTTTTTAACCGCGAATAAAAAAGTAATGTTACTGAACTTTTCGAGGATAAATCCTCTCTTACAGATATTCAATAGGACAATACGTGCGTATTCAGCGACTTTATAAAATAATCAAAACTTTTTTGCAATATGGTTTAGATGAATTGGTACCGAACAAAATGTTGCCTTGGTATGCCAAATTAGCTCGTTTTAGTTTATTTTGGTTGCGTAACAAGCACAAAGATAAAACCACCGCACAACGTTTTCGTTTTGCCATTGAAGCGCTTGGCCCCGTATTTATTAAATTTGGACAAATGCTGTCTACTCGTCGTGATTTATTGCCACCTGAACTGGCTGATGAATTAGCACTACTGCAAGACAAAGTAACTCCTTATGATGGCGAACAAGCTAAGCAATTAATTATTAACGCCATTGGCGAAGAGCAGTTTAAGCAACATTTTAGTGATTTTAATAGTACTCCATTAGCGTCGGCTTCAATTGCGCAAGTACATACCGCAACCCTGACTATTGATGATGCTCAATACGATATCGTCATGAAAGTGTTACGTCCTAATATTGAAAAAATAATATTGGCCGATATCCAAGTGATGTCATTATTTGCAGGCATAGTAGCGCGTTGGTTGCCTGACGGTAAACGCTTGCGCCCTCTAGAAGTGGTTGAAGAATATCGAAAAACTATTCTTGATGAACTTGATTTAAACCGTGAAGCCGCCAACGCCATACAACTAAGACGTAATTTTTCACAAGGTACAGCTGAAACTAAAAAATACGATCATGTGTTATACGTGCCTGAAATTTACAGTGAATTTTCCCATAAAAATGTTTTAGTTATGGAGCGTATTTACGGTATTGGTGTGGGCGAAATTGACGAATTAGAACGTCGCAATGTTAATATGAAATTACTCGCTGAGCGTGGTGTCGAAGTATTTTTTACGCAAGTATTTCGCGATAGCTTTTTTCATGCGGATATGCATCCAGGCAATGTTTTTGTTGATGCGACAAATCCTGACGATCCTACCTGGATCGCCATTGATTGCGGCATTGTCGGCACACTTAATAAAGAAGATAAGCGCTACTTGGCCGAAAATTTTGTCGCTTTTTTTAATCGTGATTATCGCAAAGTGGCGCAATTGCACGTTGATTCTGGTTGGGTACCCAAAAATACCAGTGTTGACGAGTTTGAATTTGCCATTCGTACGGTTTGTGAGCCTATTTTTAACAAACCACTGGCTGAAATTTCTTTTGGACAAGTATTAGTTAACTTATTTAACACCGCGCGTCGTTTTAATATGGAAGTACAGCCACAACTAGTCTTATTACAAAAGACACTGCTTTATATTGAAGGCCTAGGTCGTCAGCTTTATCCGCAACTCGACTTATGGCAAACCGCTAAACCCTTCTTAGAAAATTGGGTAAAAGAGCAAATGGGAGTCAAAGCAGTCTTTACAAAAATTAAAGAAAATCTCCCCTTTTGGAATGAAAAACTGCCTGAAATGCCAGATTTACTTTATGACTACCTCAATACAGGTAAACATCATCATCAGCAACAAGCTGAATTGTTAACACAGCTTGCTCAACAAAATAATCAACAGCAAACTAAAATAATATTAAGTGTTCTTGGCATCGGTTTTTTACTGTCGAGTGTTTTACTGTTCGGACAAAAAGAAATGATTTTTTCAGGTATTTCAGCCGCCATAAGTACCCTTTGTATTTTTTCATCATTACGAAAATAATCCAATTAGCGTGATGTTTTTTCAAATTCAACGATTAATTTTCGCTCATTTGTTAATAACTTGATATTAATCAAAAAACCTAGTCATTTTTAGCGGTAACCTTATCATCCCAGCAAACTCCGCTGAAATTGGTGAGAAGCTAATGATTAATAAAACAGAAAGTTATATTAAAATGCTAATGGCATCTAATCGGCTAAAAATTGTTGATGAACGTGCCGCAGAACTTTATGGACGTATTGACGCGAAAGAGCGTATGGCTGAATTTTTACAAGACTTATGCCCTTCAGTTCTCGGGTTAAATGTTACCACTGAACAATGTGTTAAATTTGAAAAAAGCTGTAGTATTAACTTTTTAGAAATTGCCGAAGTGATCATGACAAGACAAGATGAATTAGAAGAAGAGTAGTTATATATTTTAATCGCGTATAAAAGCAACATTTTTAATTCAATTGTAGAAAAATTTATACTTAACCCTTCATTGTGCTAACCAAAGATATACCCTTGTCTAAAATCCGCATTTTGCTAAAATGCTTTCATTTTGAGTTTAAAAAAAGTACAAGCCATTGTTGTTGAGTTCGTCGCATTGGGAGCACCTTAAATAATTAAGGTGCTCATAGGGTAATGCTGAGTTTGAGGGAATATCATTCAATATTTGCTATCTGCTCACGCATCTGCTCAATTAATACTTTTAACTCTATAGCACTTGCGGTGATGTCGGTATTAATAGATTTAGAGCCTAAGGTGTTTGCTTCACGGTTAAATTCTTGCATCATAAAGTCTAAACGACGGCCTTGAGCGCCGCCTT
>WGGB01000266.1 GCA_015491935.1 Alteromonadaceae bacterium | reverse complement strand
AAAGTAAATATGGCATTATTGATAATATTTGAAATTTTGTAGGAATGATGTCGCTCAGTCTCACAGGCTCGACATTCGCCAACACAAAAATAGTGAAACAGTGTTTCACAAAATAATTTTTGTAGGAATGATGTCGTTTGGCTTCGCAAGCTCAGCGCTCACCTTACACAAAAAAACGAAACAATGTTTCGCAAACGTTTTTTGTGTCCCTATCGTCTAGAGGCCTAGGACACCGCCCTTTCACGGCGGTAACAGGGGTTCGAATCCCCTTAGGGATGCCACTTCTTTTACTTTATTAAAAGTTTATTGAAGGCATAAAATAAAACCGACAATATTGTCGGTTTTTTTGATCTCGCTTATCGGCAAATAGATAAACAACTCAAGTTGTTTTTATTCTTTTGCTAATTAAGGTTTTATTCTTTTTATCAATTGCTCAAACATTAAATCAGCAATCATCGGCTGGGCTTTTTTATTAGGATGAATACCATCTTGTTGCATTAAGTCAGGTTTAATTGCTATATCTTTGATGAAAAAGGGCATTAATATGCTGTTCGTTTCTTTTGCTGCTTGGTTAAAAACATTATTAAAAAGTTTGTTATAATGAATGCCGTAGTTAGGTGGAATTCGCATATCCATGACTAATGTTTTAATATTTTTAGCTTGTGCCACTTTAATTATTTGTAACAAGTTGTTTTTAATTAACTTTGGTGGAAACCCTCTTAAGCCATCATTACCGCCTAATTCTATCAATAAATAATCAACATTTTCTTTTGCTAAAATATTGCTTAAACGCGCTAGACCGCCCGCCGTAGTTTCACCACTAATGCTAGCATTGATTATTTTTATTGATAAATGATGTTGTTTAAATTTTATGTTAAGTAGGTTTACCCAACCAACGTCTTGTGACATTCCTCTGCTTGCACTTAGGCTATCTCCTAATAATAAAATAGACGTAGCGTTAACATTCGTTGAAAATGCATAACTAACGATAAGCGCTATAGTGACTAAGTATTTTTTTTGCGATGTTTTTAAACCTAAATTCGCGAAACTATAACCGAGTATAAAATTAATAATGAACATAAATACAGATATTATCCTTGAAGTGAAACAATTAACCAAAACGGTAACGCTTGAACATAAACAGCTTACTATACTTAAACCGATAGATCTTGTTGTTAATGCAGGTGAAACTTTAGCCATAGTTGGTTCATCAGGTTCAGGTAAAACAACGTTATTATCATTATTAGCAGGGTTAGATTTACCTAGTTCTGGCGAAGTTTACCTAAAAAAACAGGCTTTGCATAAACTTGATGAAGAGCAGCGTAGTCAAATTAGAGCTGAGCATATTGGCTTTATTTTTCAGCAGTTCTTACTTATTAACAGTTTAACTGCACTTGAAAATGTGATGTTACCCGCTGAATTAGCCAATAAAGCTAATGCCAAAGAATTAGCATTAACCTTACTTAACGATGTTGGTTTAGCAGATCGTTGTGAGCATTTTCCTAATCAACTTTCGGGTGGAGAACAACAACGGGTGGCTATTGCGCGGGCATTTATTAGCCAACCTGATGTGTTATTTGCCGATGAACCCACAGGAAATCTAGACAGCAACACAGGGCAACACATCACTAATTTACTTTTTAATTTAAACAAACAATACGGCACAACGTTAGTGTTGGTTACTCATGATCAAAAATTAGCGCAACGCTGTCATAAACAAATTGAAATGGCTGATGGCCACTTAATTGCAGAGCAAAATAATTTAACACCGCTAACTTCGGTAGATAAGGCGGTTAAATTATGAGTTGGATGTCTAACTTAGTGGTTAAACAATCGCTACGACTATTTAAGCATGAAGTTCGACAAGGCGAGTTAACGATTATGTTTTTGGCTATCGTTTTAGCGGTTGCTACAGTATTTTCTTTATCGGGTTTTTCGAATCAAATAAAGTCGGCTTTGGTTGAGCAAAGTAGCCATTTTATTGCCGCAGATAGAGTTTTGCGTTCAAGTCGGCCTATAAGTCAGGCAGTATTAACTAAGAGTCAGCAACTTAATTTACACTATGTTAAACAAGTTGATATGTCATCAATGGTTTTTTCTACAGACTCTAATATGTTGCTTGCTTCATTAACGGCGACTTCTGATCTTTATCCATTAAAAGGTGAGTTATTAGTTAGTCGTTCTAAAAAAGCAATGTTAGCTGGGGAATTTCAATCGGTTCATGCACCCAAATCGGGTTCTGTTTGGGTTGATGCACCATTACTGGCAAAATTAAAGGTTAATGTTAACGACCAAATTGAAATAGGTAACAGCCTTTTTACCATTGCGGGTGTGATCAAACAACGCCCAGATGCTTCATTTAGTCTATTTAGCTTAGGTCCTGAAGTTATATTTAATATCCGTGATATTGATAAAACTGAGTTGATTCAAGCGGGGAGTCGAGTGGGTTATAAGTATTTATTTTCAGGGAATAAGCAAAATATTGAAAAATTTTCAGCATGGTTAACACCGCAACTTAACGATACGCAACGTTGGTATAGTATTAAAAGTCAACAAAATGCCTTGGCAAAAACGTTAAATAAAGCGGAAAAATATTTAAGTCTTGCTAGTTTGCTTGGTATTATTTTAGCTGCTGTTGCAATTTCAGTTGCCGCTCGTCGCTATAGCCAACGTCATCAATCAGCCGTTGCTGTATTTAAAGCGATGGGAGCAAGCAAGCGCTACATTACTCAATTATACCTTATCCATTGGTCGTTGCTTTGTGTTGTCAGTATTGTCGTTGGTTTGTGTTGTGGTTATTTACTACAATACTTAGGATTAGCCGCGATGGCTAATTATTTACCTATAGAGTCCTCATTAGATTGGTCTTATCCACTATTTACCGCGATTATCACCGGCTTAATTTGCGCCATTGCTTTTGCTTTAGTGCCACTACGAGAACTTATAGAAACTTCACCTTTACAAGTTATTCGCGATCCTATTCTCAAGGCAAATAAATTTTTTAGTTGGCGTTATTTACCTGCTGCATTAGCCTTATTTGTTTTAGTTTGGTTATTTAGTCGTGATTGGCTATTAACTTTTGTCTTGTTGATCGGCGGTGCAATTATTATCGCCATTTTACTAATGCTAGCCCTGTTTTTAGTTAGGTTTAGTCGCACTATTGGCTCTGGTGCTGGTCAAGCATGGCAGTTAGCTTTGGCTAATTTAAAACGTCGAGCAACGGAAAATAGTATTCAGTTAGTGAGTTTTACGCTCGCGATAAATTTACTGTTATTGCTAGTGGTGGTGCGTAGCGACTTATTGGCTGATTGGAAAAAACAATTACCCGATAACAGCGCCAACAAATTTCTTATAAATATAACTCAACCTCAGTTGGCAAAAGTACAACAGTTTGTTGATGAAAATAATTTAACAGCGAGCGCTTTATTTCCAGTTGTTCCAGGTCGATTAACCGCGATTAATAATGAAAGAGTGGTTAGTAAAGAAACTCAAAAAGAACAGATTGCGAGTAAAGGTTCAAATAAAGGTACAGATAAAATAGCTGAAAACAAAAACAGCAAACAGCGTATTGGGATCGGCCGAGAATTAAATTTAACTTGGCTTGATGCTTTGCCTAACAATAATAAAATTTTGTCAGGTAAATGGTGGAGTGCAAATGATGATTACGCACAAGTTTCGGTAGAAAAAAGCATTGCGAAAAGGCTAAGTATTGTTTTAGGTGATGAATTAACCTTTACCTTAGGCAGTGATGTTTTTACGGTTAAAGTTACCAGTATTCGAGATGTTCATTGGCAAAGTATGCAGCCTAATTTTTATATGATATTTAATAACAAAGTGTTAGACAATTATCCTGCAACCTATATTGCTTCTTTGTATATTCCACCGTCAGATGAAAGTATATTTACTCAGTTTTTAGCTCAATATCCAACGATCACTGTGTTAGATGTTGATGCAATGATCAAGCAATTAAATAATGTGATTAAACAAGTGTCTTTAGCAATCGCCTTTATTTTGGTGATTGTAGTCTTGGCTGGCTGTTTGGTTTTAGTCGCACAAGTGCAGGCGACTATGGGAGAGCGACAACGAGATCTTGCTATACTACGTACTTTAGGGGCAAAAGGGCGTTTATTACGTAACAGTGTCTGGTATGAATTTGTTGCGTTAGGTGTTATTGCTGGTACTTTGGCGAGTTTTATTATGGAAATCATGGTGTATTTTATTCAAACAAGGCTTTTTAATATGACAGCAAGTTTTCATTTTAATTTTTGGCTAATTGCCATTGTTGCAGGCGGTTTATTTGTTGGTCTTATCGGCATTTTGAGCTGTTGGCGGTTATTAACTAAAACGGCTTTGCACCGTTATGCGGTTTAATGTGTTTTAGCATAACGAATATCTAGTATTCGCAAAATATTTTAGTTACTATTTTTAGCTTATATAACGTAACTATTTACATATTATTAACCAAGGAATTTTAAACAGTCATTATGGCTATTGATGAAAATATAAAAAAACAAGGTGGCGTGGTAAAAGCGTTATGGGTAACGGCAGCTATTTTTATTATTTTGGCAGGTTTAAAACTTGCAGCAAATATACTGGTGCCCTTTTTACTTTCTGTATTTATCGCGATTATTTGTAATCCTATTATTGCTAAGGCTGATAAATATAAAATACCCAAGGCGCTTTCCGTTATTTCTGTGGTGATAATTTTTGTGTTGATTGCTTTATCAATTGCAAGTTTGGTTGGAAATTCATTAAATCAATTATCGCATTTATTACCTGAATATCGTTTGCAATTAAAAGGGCAGTTTTCATGGTTAACCGAGCAACTAGCACATTATAATATTCAAATATCGAATGATTTATTAACGCAGTATTTTGATCCCTCAGCAGCATTAAATCTGGCGGCTACTATGCTTAGTGGTTTAGGTAGTGTGATGGCAAACTTTTTTTTAATTTTAATTACGGTTATTTTTATGCTTTTTGAAGCCTCATCTTTACCACTAAAATTTCATTTTGCTTTAGATGACCCACAAATGCGCCAGCAACAAATAGATCGTTTTTTAATAGCAGTAAATCATTATATTGCTATTAAAACAGTAGTAAGTATTGCAACAGGATTACTCGTTGCGCTTATGTTAAAAATATTTGGTTTAGACTTCTATTTATTGTGGGGAGTTTTAGCTTTTTTATTAAATTATATTCCTAATATTGGTTCTATTATTGCCGCTGTTCCTGCTATGTCGTTAGCCGTGTTACAACTTGGTTTTGCTGAAGCGGGTTTTATTGGATTAGGTTATATGGTTATAAATATGGTGATGGGTAATGTTGTTGAACCGCGTTATTTAGGCAAAGGGTTAGGACTTTCTACATTAGTTGTTTTTCTATCGTTAATTTTTTGGGGATGGTTATTGGGGACGGTCGGTATGCTATTGTCAATTCCGTTAACGATGATCATTAAAATAGCGTTAGAAAGTTCGAGTGAAGGGCGTTGGTTTGCGTTATTACTGTCTGGTAGTGATGAGCTAGCATTAGAAAATAAAACATTTGATAAATAGCTGTAAAACAGTTAATTGGTTAACCAATTAACTGTTTTTTATTAGTTAGCAACGTGTTTTAACTCTTTTATTCGATCTCGGCTGAGTAATATATAGCATTTTTTATACGCATTACTAGCGTGTATGTCAGGAGATATGGCTAAATATTGCCAGCGACAATTATTTTCTCGATAGTTTATAAAATCATTTTGTGAACGTTTAAATAATGATAATGCAGATCTGCGTCCTGTTTTAATGGCTAATTCTTCTAAATTAAAGGTTTGATTATTAACCCAGGTTTGTAGTTCACGATCTGTTTCTTCAATAATGGTATCTAAACATTGTGAAGCTTTAGTGACTGATTTTTGTTTAATACATTGTTTAATGTTTTTATTACTTTTGTATGACGCTACACTTACCTGTGTTATTAATAATAAGGTGAATGCAGTTAAAATTAAAAATTTATTCATAGTAAGCCATACCAGTTATATTAAATTTTATTCGGCGGGTAATACTTTTTTATAAGGTTTTACAATAACATTTTGGTAAACACCCGCATCAATGTAAGGATCATCGCTAGCCCATTTTTTTGCATCTTCTAAGCTATTAAAACTAGCAATAATTAACGACCCTGTAAAACCTGCATCATTAGGTTCTTCACTATCAATAGCAGGGCAAGGACCTGCAACCAATAATCTATTTTGTTGTTCTAATTCGCGTAAACGCGCTAAATGTTGCTCACGCACGGCAAGTCTTAATACTAGACTATTTTCAACATCTTCAGAATAAATCATGTAATACATAGTGTTACACCTTACTTTTTTATAAAATTATTATGATGAAATTATTTATGTAAATTATTATCTTCTTCGTCTTGAGGCAAAAATTTATAGAGTGCTGCAATAGAACTAATAGCAAAAATAAAAGTTAAACCAGTTAAACCAAATACTTTAAAGTTTACCCAAGTTTCTTGTTCAAAATGAAAAGCAACATACCAATTTAATCCACCACATAGCAGAAAAAATAGCGCCCATGCGATATTAAGTTTATCCCAAATGGCTTTGGGTAATTCCATAGACTCTTGTAAAAATTGTTTAATAATATTGTTGTTTAAAGCATAACGACTGACTAATAAGGCGCTAGCAAAAAAGACATTTATGATGGTAACTTTCCATTTTAAAAAAGTATCATCATGGAAGAATATGGTTAAACCACCAAAAACTAAAATTAATGCGAAAAAAATCCAGTTGCGTTTAGGGACTGGTTTTTTACGGGCAAGATAGTAAATTATTTGTAAGGCGGATAAAGCAATAAGTGCGCCTGTCGCCCAATATAAGTCAAATAACTTATAAAAAATAAAGAAAACAATTAAAGGTAAGTATTCAAATAATGCGTGCATAAAATATCATCAAAAACGTTAATAGCATTAATTTTAACTAAACTGGCGTCTATTAGCCAAACAAATTATTGTAAATTTATCTTTATATTTTGTATTTAATTGTAACTAAACACTATTTTTTATTGATTTTGGTCTATTCTTTATCTTTAGAGTTTGAGTATTGAGCTAATTAAAAAATAATAAGGGAGAAAATATGTCGACACATGATGAAATAGATAAAGCGGTTTCAGCTCATGGTATGTGGAAACAAAAATTACGGCAAGCTATTGATACGGGAGAATGCGAATCAACACCGGAGCGAGTTAAGTGTGATAATAACTGTTCGTTTGGTAAATGGTTACATGAGCGTATTGACTCACAAGTTAAAAGTATGCCTCAATATAATGATGTTGTCGCATTACATGCCGATTTTCATAAAGAGGCTGGAGCTATTTTAGCTTTAGCACTTGATGGGCATAAAGATGAAGCAAAGCAACGCTTAGCCCTTGGTAGTGAGTTTTCAAAAGTATCGGCTAATCTCACTAAAAAAATGCACGAGTGGCAAAAGGCTTTAGAATAATAACGCTTTTTAATTAATACTTTTTGGTCAGTATAATTATAAGCAGAGAAAACTAATATTAATGCTAACGCCATTAGGTTGATAATGGTTTTGTGCGTTAATGCTACCATGATGATATTCGGTAATTAAACGGGCAATAAACAACCCTAAACCTAAATGAGGTTGTTTTTGCTTATCTTGAGGACGAACAGAGACCATAGACTCGAATAATTTATCTTGCATTTTTTCAGGTAATAATATGCCATTATTACTAATGGTTAGCTGTAACCTTTGTTTGTTTTTGCACAGTGTTATTGTGACCTTTTTATCGTCGCTAAACTCCACGGCATTGGCGATAACTTTATCGAGTAATTGTGCAATATGCTCGGGTAAACCAAGTAAAGTTGCTTGTTGCTCTTTTGTTGAAAGCAGGTTTTGATATTCAAAAATAATATCAGGATAAATTTGTCGATAACCTTGCAAACAACCTTCAATGACTTTGACTAAATCAAACTTTTCTTTTTCTGTATGCTGTAACATTTGTTCAATGCGCGTTGCTTCACTCATGCTAGTAATAATATGGTTTAATCGATTAATACCCACTTGTGCGCGTTCAATATAAGCATCGGCTGACTCAGGCAGTTTTTGTAATTTTAAATTTTCTAAAGACGTTCTCACAACGGCAATGGGAGTGCGTAATTCATGAGATAAACGTGAAGACATATTTTCTAAGTAATGGTTATATTGGCTTAATCGTTTTACTACGCTAGCAAAACTGCGAGATAAGTCACCAATTTCATCTTTAGCCTTAGACGGTATTACTTCACCTTTAATACGTCCATGTTGATCAATAGCGTGTTCGGCTTGATTACGTAAAGTGCGAATACGATTAGAAATACGAGAAGCAAAAATAAAAAAGACCACAGCACCAACTAACAAAATAGTAATAATAACGGTAAAAAGCTTTTCTAAGGCGCGATTTCTTAAGGTTCGAATGCCATTAGTGGTTTCTTCAGCAATGACTGCGCCATGTACTTGATTATTGATATAAATAGGATAGGCTGCCGAAAGAATAACGGCTTGTTGATCTGCGGTTAAACGCCATTGAGATTTTGCTTTACCGTGCAAAGCACTAACAATATGCTCACCTTGTAATTGGCTTGCATCGTAAATTTCATCAATAAAATCTTCAGGTGGCTTGGTTAATATTTTATAATACAGTGGATGCAAATAGTTTTTAATGAATTGATCTACTTTTTTACCAATCCATGAATTAGGTTGTTTATCTTTGATACTACCTTGCCATACACCATCCGCTTTTTTAATATCACCAGTACTGGCCAACACCCGACCATGTTGGTCAACCACCCAAATACGTGAATTACTATAACTCATCCCTTTAACAATTCGTTCTATTTCAGGTGATGGCACTAATATGGTGCCTAAACTGTTGGCATTACTTGGATCTGCTGAGCCAATGATCGTGTGCACTTTATTTCTAACATCATCAATAGCAAAAGCGAGCTTATCACCAATATTCGTTAATGGAATACGCAGTTCAATATTATAACCAAGCGGTGTTGCTAACCATGTGCCTTGAATATGCTTGGCTATTACAGGCAAGTTATTAGGAGTGTTATTTATTTGGTAGGCATCTAACCAGCCCGCTTGTTTGTTACTAATGATAAAATGATTAAATTGCCCTTGTTGATCTAAGTAGCTTATTTCTAAATGATCATTATTAGTGATACTGCGGCTATTTTTACCTCGATAGTTAATATTATTGTCAACTACAGCAAAAAACAGGTAAAGATATTTATCGTATTTACCTAGCATGGCAGTAAAATTTAGGTTAGATAATGTGGGCTGCGTAGTATTATTTAATTGCTGTTTTTTTCCATAAAAATGGCTTCGTTCTTCAATATTAGGCCAATCGTTATTTAAACCATCTAGCTGAATAGCTTGTTTTAATTGATAACCATAAAGGTCTTTACCTTGTTCGACACTGGGTAAAAAACTGGCTTGATTATTAAAAAGGTTAGGGCGTTCATGTAATGCTGTTGCTAATGCTCGAGCAGTGCCGACCAAGGTTTGCTCTTGCCCAAAACGTAAATATTTTTCCATTTCCCAAACATATTGATAGCCAAACCAAGGGATAGTAAATAAAAAGCTTGATAATAATAACAGTTTTGCCCGTAAGCCAAATTTAAAAGGCATTGCTTACTCGCTTAACTCGTTTTCGGCTAAATTCCAGCGATAGCCCATACCATAAACGGTTTCAATGCAATTAAAGTGAGCATCAACTTTCATAAACTTTTTACGAATACGTTTAATATGTGAAGTAATTGTGCTGTCATCGACATAAATTTTCGAATCTTTCATTAATTGTTCGCGCGATTTTACATGACCAATATGCTTAACCAAAGCATATACCATCCAAAACTCAGTAATAGTTAAATCAATTAGCTGTTTAGTTTGCTGCTGTTGCCAATGTATAGTCATGCGTTGGCTATCTATTTGTAAAGAGCCCGCTGTTAATAAATGCTCATTGTCTAATGGTTGTTTTAAGGCATCTTCTCGACGAAAAAGTGCGGCGATGCGCGCGCTTAAGTGTGGCAAACTAATGTCTTTAGTTAAATAGTCATCTGCACCTATTCTTAAGCCAGAAACTGTATCAAAGTCATTATCGCGAGCGGTTAAAAATATAATAGGTAAGGTTTTTGATTGACCTCGAAGCCATTGGCAAAGTGTAAAACCACCATCATATTCATGCTCTAAGCCAATATCTAAAATAGCTAAATTGGGTAAACGTAATGCAAAAGCTTGGCTCGCTTGTTCTCTATTTGCGTAGGTTTGTACTTGATAGCCTTGGCTGCGCAATACATCGGCATAATTCTCTCGAATGGCGGCTTCATCTTCAACTATTGCTATTCGTCTACTCATTATTTAATTCTTTTTTAATAGTGGAATTTCATTATGAGCGCACTATAGCGAAAAAATTCAATAAATTCTGCCTTTTACTTAAATTGCCATATTGTTGCCATATTTCATCGTAGCTTTGCCTTTTTATTGCCTAATAAACCGCATTTTTAAGGTGTTTAATAAGCCTGTTCAAAAAACAAATTAAACATTTAGCCAAATGGTTAGTAAGGAAAAAATAATGAAAAAATCAATTATCGCAATTATAGTTAGCAGTACTTTTCTATTAACACCTAATGTAGTGTTTGCTCAACATAATACTATAGCTAAGCAACAAACTTCTCATAAACAACAAAATAGCGAAGAGCTTGGCTTTGGTGCTGGTGCTATTGTTGGAGGTGTTTTAGCAGGCCCTGTGGGTGCTTTTGTTACAGGGTTAGTAGTATCTCTGTTTGTGAAAGACAGTAACTCAAAAGAAAATATTAAACATTTAAAAACAGCTTTAGTGTCACAAGAATCGGTGAATCAAACGACTATTGCTAAGTTTCAACATCAATTGCAAAACGTAGAACAAAATTATCAGCATGAACTGTTAACGCTTCAGCAAAGTTATCAAGCTAGTGGACAATTACAAGCTGAAAACTTGCTAATGAGTTTACAGTTTTCTACAGGTTCAAGTGATATTGCAGCTATTTATCAACCGCAAATTCAAGCACTAGCAAAAATTTTACAGCAATCACCACAAATCACAATAGATTTATCTGGTTATACCGACTTGCAAGGAAGTGAACAGCTAAATCAAGCTTTATCGCAAGCACGAGTTAATGCGGTAAAATCGGCTTTAGTTAATTATGGTATTGATAATGCGCGTATTAATACACAGGCGTTTGGTGAAAGTTCGCCTGTGGTGGCTAAAACGGATAAAGAAGTGAGTTTTTATGATCGCCGTGTGGTGATCAAACTACATAGTAATACTAATCAAACGGCTAAAAATTAAGGAGAAAACAAATAAAAATAAACAGTTAAATAACGTCAAGGGTTAATCTAGTTAATAGGTTAGCCCTTTTTATGTGTATATAAATATGAAAAACAATATTGTTTGTCGCTATATCCACTATTAATTGTAATATTTAATAAATATTAATGCTTGTGTTAGCCTTTAAAAGCTAATTTAATCAAATGTATTAGAGTATGAGTAGGTGATATGTAATGAATATAGTTCTTCCTGATTTATGTGATCAACACCCAGAAGTTGAAGTGTTATACCCATAATTCTTCAAGATGCAGGCGTCAGTGTTTGAAAGTTGTCATTAATCCAACTGTCTAAAGTATCAGCTATCCTCGGAAGTGTTATGGCAAAAAAATCATTGATTTTCTGTCGGAACTCTTTGGTCGTTGCAAAAT
>WGGB01000265.1 GCA_015491935.1 Alteromonadaceae bacterium | reverse complement strand
ATTGCAAGCATGGCGAGATCTTCACCAACAACATAATTTAGCATTACATTTATGTATTACTGCGGCAGAAAAACGAGGTTTAGTTTGCGAAGGCGACAACCTTAGTGTTGATGGTGTTTTTAGTATTTCAGGTTTAGGTGAACTGGTTGAATTAACCAGTAAAGCACAACGAGTTATTCAGTTATGAACAACGATAAAAAATCAATTGCTATATTAAACGCTCATAGTGCTTTTGATAAAAATAGCGGAAAAGAAGCGTTAGATGTCGCCTTGATTTTTGGTTCTTATGAACAAGATGTTGCCTTGTTTTTTCAAGGTGAAGGTGTCAGACAATTAATGGGTGAACAAAATGCTGATATCTTAAAATACAAAGATTATTTAGCAACGTTTTCAGCCTTAGAGTTTTATGATGTCGAACATATTTATGTTTGTGCCACTTCATTACAACAACGTGGATTAACAAATAATTTTCATGTTGATAATGTACATCTATTAAATTTACAAGAATTTTCAACTAAATTACATCAATACCAAACAATTATTCGCTTTTAATTGAGTTTACTTTTATGTCTATTTTACATTTAGTGCGTACTTC
Organism: Alteromonadaceae bacterium; assembly: GCA_015491935.1. Taxonomy (GTDB): domain Bacteria; phylum Pseudomonadota; class Gammaproteobacteria; order Enterobacterales; family Alteromonadaceae. The sequence goes on along the minus strand of WGGB01000265.1, from coordinate 2,056 downwards.
TGCTTATCAACATAATGATTTAGCCCAGTGCTTACAAGTATGTTCGGCTAGTGACACTATCGTTTTGCTTGATGAAGGTTGCTACAATATTACTCATTCGCTATTAAATGAAGCAAAAATTAAAGTCTATGCTATTAGTGAACATTGCTCTGCACGCGCTATTACTTATTCAGCACAACAGTCACTGACTTTAACACAATTAACTTCCCTTTTTATTTCTCATCATTCGGTACTTACTTGGCAATGACAACCATAGAAAATTATATCATTTTTAATCAACAGCAAATCGCTATAGACAAGCAAGGCTATTTACTCGATTATCAATTATGGCAACCCGAAATTGCGCTTATTATCGCCGAAAAAGAATCTTTGATATTAACCGTAGCCCATTGGGAAGTCATTGATTTTGTTCGTGATTTTTATTTGAAATATAAAAAATCACCGGCTATACGAGCCTTAACAAAAGCAATGAAACAAGAGTTTGGAGAAGAAAAAGCCAATAGCCGCTATTTATATCGACTTTTTCCTGAAGGCCCAGCTAAGCAAGCGACTAAAATTGCGGGTTTACCCAAACCTGCTCGCTGTATTTAACCCACTATTTCCCTATTATGAGAGCATTATGTCAAACGATCATCAAAAAGTAATTATACATTACCAGCCTATTGAGCTATGTAAACTACTAAAAATAGCAAATTTAGTTGGTGGTGGTGGTGAAGCAAAAATAGTGATCACACAAGGTTATGTATTGCTTAACGGTGAGGTTGAATTTCAGAAAAGAAAAAAGGTTGTCAGTGGTGATATTGTTGAATTTAATGGTGATGTAATAGACGTTGTTTATCAAGAAAAGCCAAAAGAGCAATCAAAGCCTTTATCTAAGGTAACAAAACAGAAAAAAAATAAAGGAGAAACAAATGCTTCTCCTAGCAATAAAATCGAATTAAAAAAGGGTTCTCGCAAACCAATAGCCTTTTAATTCTCGCTGAGTGGGAAAGAACTTAATCAACTTGATGTTAAATAATTAGTTTAACTAATCTTCTTTTCCCAAAACATTGCTTTGCCCATTTTAGGATCAAGTTCATAGCTAGAAAAGCCAAATTTTTGGTAGGCTTTTTTGGCGACTTCATTACCCTCTAATACTTCTAACGTTAGTTTACAACATCCTCTAAATGAGGCTAAAGCTTCAACTTCGGTGAGCATTTTGGTACTTAATTTTAAACCTCTAAATTCTTTTAACACAGTAACATCATGAATATTCATCACGGGTTTACAGTTAAATGTTGAAAACCCTTCTATGCAATTTATTAATCCAGCAGGTTGGTCATTTACGTAACATAAAATAGTAAAAATATCAGAGCGTTTAGCCATTATAGAGACTAAATTCTCTTTAACATAAGCTGTTAATGGTTCGCCACCACCCATAGGATCTGTTGCATAAGCATCAAGTAGAAAAACTAAATCATCAGCCTGTTGAATGTTATCGTAATCGGCAAGAAATATATTAACCGTCATTTATTTTCCAAAGTAGACAAAATTTTTTTGCTAGCATACCTTAATTTATTTAATTTGTTTACTGCTTATTTTTCTAATTTAGCGGTTATATAAAAACTATGCTTAAAATATTATTTTGCACAGCCAAGGTTGATGTTCATTGATATAAATCAATGCATAATTATTCATATTTCAGTATAGTTATTTTGTCTTTTAAAGAGGTATCAGGTCATAACTTTTAGTAATGAAAAAACAATTCAAAGAGATTTTTTCCTTAAAAACAAGTCAACAACGTTACTTTTTTGCTTTAGACTTAATTTACCAAAAATTTAAACCCAAACATTGTTTTATCGCAAAATATACTCAATATGGCGATCAAGCTGAAATGTTATGTCATTTACAGCAAGGAAAGCCATCACCCAATATTACTTATGATTTAAAAAATACGCCTTGTAACGAATGCCGTAATAATAGTAATGAAATTGTATGCATTGAAAAAAAGCTTACCGAAAAATTTTCTAATAATATTACTTTAACGCAATGGCAAGTAAACAGTTATTTAGGTACT
>WGGB01000264.1 GCA_015491935.1 Alteromonadaceae bacterium | reverse complement strand
CGCCTTGAGCAATATCTGACAAATAAGAATGTTGTCTAAAATTTTCGCGTGTATGCACGTTAGAAATATGAATTTCAATAAAGGGAATATCTACACTCAATAACGCATCGCGTAACGCCACACTAGTATGAGTAAATGCTGCTGGATTAATAATAATAAAATCAACTTGTTGATAAGATTGATGAATAATATTAAGCAGCTCAACTTCGGCATTACTTTGTAAATGTGTTAAGTTGATGTTTAATGGTTGAGCTTTAGTGTTTAATCTTGACATTATATCGTCAAGCGATTGCGAACCATAAATCGTTGGCTCACGCTTACCTAGCATATTTAAATTAGGCCCATTTAGCACTAAAATGTTAAACTTTGTAGACATTTGTTTATATATTACCGTTAATTCGTATTTATGCTTTATCTTTGCACAAAAATAAAATATTTCAACTTAAATCGTGCTAAAAATAGATTTTTTCAGATTTAGTCGCTTATTATAGTGTTTTCGCAGCAAATAGCAGCAAAATACAGGTCTTACCTCTTGGAATGGGTTAAAACTTGCAAAATGTTAGATGTTTTCTATAGTTTAAATAAAGGTATATACCAATTCATACAGTTAAACACCTTAACAAGGATGTGTAATTTTAATATGTATAAGCAACTATTATTTATTGCAGCACTTATTAGTAGCTTTTCTGTGCACAGCATCACTGTTATTGCCAATCCTTCAGTTAACATATCGTCGTTAACTACGGCGCAATTACGTCGTATCTACTCAATGCGGCAAACGCAGTGGCCCAATCAGCAACCTATTGTTGTTTATGTTTTACCAAGCAAGCAGCCACTTCATCGTGTTTTTAGTAAAAAAATTCTTCATATGTTTCCGTATCAACTGGATCGAATATGGAATAAGTTAACTTATTCTGGAGCGGGTAATGCGCCAATAGTCGTTAGTAATGCAGACGCATTAATCAATGCGGTAAAGCATACCGTTGGTGCTATCGGTTATGCTGAAGATAATGTAGATAAAGATCAGCTTCATATCATAACGATTAACGTGAGTAGGGTATTATGAACAATATAAAATTAATAATATTGTTAACCAGTTATTTAATACTCTCAGGTGTCAAGTTAAGTTGGGCTAGTAATCTCTCATTAGAAAATTGGCAGTGGCATGGTTTTGCGGCGCAAGGTTTAATTGCTGTTGATGGTAGTGATTTTGTTAGTAACAACAGTAACAATAAGCTATCAACGCAACTGACAGAGTTAGGATTAAATACGTCAACGCCTATTACTAGTAATTTACGCTTTGCTGCACAGGCTGTTTATTTAGACGGTGGTAATCGTTACGCTAAAGGCGCTAGGGTTGATTATTTATTATTAGATTGGAATTTTTTAAATAGCTCACCGTGGCAAGGTCACTTATATTTAGGGCGCTTTAAAAATGTTCATTGGCTGTATTCTAGTACTCGTGATATACCTTTTGCCCGACCTAGTATTATTCTACCGCAATCAGTCTATTTTGATGGTTTTCGTGACATTGCGGTTGGCGGTGATGGCAGTGCATTAAAGTTAAGTTATAGTGATGATAATTTAGGTGATATTGATTTTAATTTTAGCTATGGCACGTCGCCAATATCAAAAGAACAAAGTCAGCTTATTTTAAGTCAGCTTGCACAAGGAAAAATTAAGCAAGACTTTGATGCCCAAGCTAGCCTTTACTGGCATCCTACATTGTCACAATGGCGTTTTGGTTTGTCATTACTCAATTCTGACTTTAGTTATAACCGTGTCCAGCAAGATTTTTTTGCCACGGGTAAGTTTGCTTTTCAATTTTACACCTTAAATGGTCTATACGAAGGGGAGCAATGGGAATTTAGTAGTGAACTTTACCAAGAACGCTTTGTGACAACAGGCTTTTATCATCCTAATTTTTTAAAAGAAAGTATTGGTCAAGGGTTGTATGTGCAAATGCGTTATCAGTTTAATAATGATTTAAGGTTATTGGCGCGTTATGAAAAATTTTATGCGGATATGCATGATAAGAAAGGGAAAAAATTGCAGCAAAACAGCGGTGGTTTAATTCCTAACTATTTTGCTTTTCAAAATGATTTGGTTATAGGCGTTTCTTATGATTTTAGTAGCCATTTAAAATTAAGACTTGAGCAACATTGGATGGATGGTGCTGCACGTTTAACACCCGTAGTTTTACCTGATCCACAGGTAAACGATCAGCAATATTGGCAAATTAGCGCATTGCAGCTGATGTATTGGTTTTAACTATGAAAAATAGCATAAAACTGCGTTTTATTAGTGCGCCAACTAAATTGCTTATTTTAATTGTTAGCTCTTTGCTAATTATTAGTATTGGTTTTTCTATTTTGTCTTTTAAGCGCATACAAACTGAATATGAT
>WGGB01000263.1 GCA_015491935.1 Alteromonadaceae bacterium | reverse complement strand
GGCCCACTAAACTTAACGCACAGTCACTTAATTTATCTGAACAGCAACTACATTGGCTGTTTGACGGCTTTGATGTGCTTGGTCACCAAGCTGTTAGCTATGATTCGGTCGCCTTATAACTTGAGATCATAAGTAGCATTTATCGATCACGAAATAATCTAAACAATACCAACACGTTAAGTCATATTGTTGATAAAATAGGGGCATGACTGAAGAGATTGATTCACTACCGGATGATCCGGTATTACTAAAAAAGTTACTGACTAAACAAGCAGCAAGATTGGTGTTTCTTGAAGAGCAATTTCGTCTTGCCCAACAACAACGTTATGGCGCAAGTAGCGAAAATCATCCTGCACAAGGTGACTTATTCAATGAAGCGGAAGTTGCGCTTGATGATGCTGATGATACAGAAGAAGCAGAAAGCGACACTAAAGCCGCGAAGAAAAAGCCCGTTCGTCAAAAATTGCCCATCGATTTACCCCGTGAAGTTATCGTTCATGATATTGAAGATAAAATCTGTGATTGTTGTGGCAATGCATTACACAAAATGGGTGAAGAGCGCAGTGAAAAGCTTGAATTCATTCCCGCCCAAATTAAAGTTATCGAGCATGTTCGGTTAAAATATAGTTGTCGTCGCTGTGAAAAAGAAAACACTTCAACGAAAATCAAAATAGCGCCTGTGCCATGTAGTCCAATACCGAAAGGCATTGCAACAGCAACATTACTCAGTCAAATAATCACCAGTAAATATCAATATGCACTACCGCTTTATCGCCAAGAAAGCTTATTCAAACAATACGGTATCGCATTAAGTCGTAAAACGATGAGTGATTGGATGATGAAGTGTAGCCATTTGTTTGAACCACTTTACCAGCAGTTAAAAAGCAGTTTACTTAAACAACAGGTAATTCATGCCGACGAAACACCACTCAAAGTGATTAATGATGATAAAAGCAAAAGTTACATGTGGGTGTATTGTACGGGCACAGATTCGCCCAGCAAAAGTGTCATTCCCAACATTGTACTTTACGATTATCAATTGGGTAGTCGCGCAGGGGCGTGTGCTGCTAATTATTTAAAGGATTTTACTGGCTACCTGCAAGTTGATGGTTATGCGGCTTATGAAAAAACCACGGCAACTTTAGTTGGCTGCTGGGCACACGCACGCCGCAAATTTATCGAGGCGCAAAAAGCCCAACCTAAAGGTAAAACAGGTAAAGCTGATATGGCGTTAAGTTTTATTCAAAAACTGTATCGTATAGAAATTAGTATCAAAGATAGAACGCGCGATGAAAAACAGCAAATACGTCAAGCGCAAGCCAAACCGCTGCTCGATAAACTCTATGCTTGGCTCGATAAGGCTAATATAGTGCCCAAAACAGCCTTAGGTGTTGCTATTACTTACAGTAAAAATCAGTGGCACAAACTCATTCGCTATATTAACGATGGTAATTTGAATATTGACAATAATCGCGCTGAAAGAGCGGTAAAACCGTTTGTGATAGGACGCAAAAACTGGTTGTTCTGTAATACCACCAATGGTGCAAACGCCAGTAGCATGCTGTACTCCATCATTGAAACAGCGAAAGCCAACAACTTAATACCATTCGATTATATTGTCTACTGCCTTGAGCAATTAAGCCATAAAGATTTTGATATTGAACAACTATTACCTTGGAATGTAAAACTTAGCTAGGTGTAGATCACCAGACGCTTACGAATTACTCACCACTTGGCTATTTTTATAATTATCAATGAGTTATAGGTTTTAAAATATTTTAATTAATTTTGAAACCTATAAAATTTTCATGGGAAAACTGGGATATTGGGAAATAGTTGATAGTTTAGCAGTATATTTCACCCCTTTTTTTCACTCACTCGAAGAGCGAAAGGTAAATTCCAACAAGCTAGCATTTACCAGTTTAATTCAAAGAATAACTGTATAGCAGGTAGTCCTCTCTACTAAAGTACCTTTCGTATAAGTCATATTATTTCTTTTTTGTTGATAAGCGCTTTTCTAATTGCTCTAATGCTTCAAGCTCAGCTTGATCTGTAGCAATAGCTTGCTGTTGCTTTCTATTATTATCGAATTCAGTATAACGCTGATGAACTATTTTTTTCATTTGCTCTCGACTGATATTACCAGCATTAGCTAATAATGGTTGTTCATTAAACACCATAAAATTATCAATATATTTACGCCAATCTTGCAAACGTAAGTGCCGTTTTTGTTTGGCTCGTAATTCAGCAAATTCGAAAAAAGTAGTTACTAATCTATTTAAGGTATCAAGTTCATCAGCATTCAAATAATTTTTAGCAATTACCACGTCAGCTTTACGTACTTTGGCTCCTTTAAAGCTCAATAAGTTCATATTTACTTGTGACGGATCAGCTCTGGCAACAATTAACTCAGCAGCAGTGTGTTTAGTTACCGCAAAAAAAAGCTTGTTTTGTACTTCTGCAAATAACATCTGGGTATCATGCTCATTCGCTTTGTAATCTTCAGATAAAGCAAATAAATCACGAACTTTTTGATAAAACCTTTTTTCTGATGAACGTATATCACGAATACGCTCAAGTAGTTCATCAAAATAATCCCACTTAGGCTCTTTCAGGCGCTCATCGTCCATAACAAAGCCTTTACTCATATACTCAGCCAAACTGCGTGTTGCCCATTGCCTAAATTGCGTACCCCGAGTAGAACGAACACGATAACCTACAGCAATAATCATGGGTAAAGCATATAACTTAGTTAAATACGATTTTTCATCGCCCGCAGTTGTAAACTTAGAGTTGACAACTGCCTCTTCAGCCAGCTCGCCATCGGCAATTATCGCTTTTATATGTTTACTAATATTTTGTTTGCTGGTTTGATACAACTCAGCCAGCTCTAACTGGCTAAGCCAAACTTGCTGGTTTAATTGCCGCAATACAAATTGAGATTTGCCATCGTCTGTGGTGTATAGGATGAGATCACTCATAAAATTCAACTTCTTTTCCTTTTGTTTTGCAGCTCTGTTAAATACTCGCTGATATAATCAAGATCAGCACTTACATCTGTAAGTGTCGGTGTTATTCCCCCTAGCGCGCTTGCTGTATCGTGTCCTAAAAAATCTGTGCTACATTTACTCATGCCTTTTGAGACTCGATCAATATCATCTATAGATAAATCAATAAGCTTAGATAAACGGTTTGTTTGTATTTCTCTACCGAACCTTGTAACAACACTATTTAATAATTTTTCTTCAACAAGACGCTCCCAAGCTTCTCGTAAAAAACCATAAAATGTCGAAACTTTAGCATTAAATTCAGCTTCAGTACCGTTTTGGTCTATTTTTTTAAGCTCTCTTAAAAACACTTTTAAAAACTTAATTCGTTTATTTGTTGTTAAAGAATCCCAATGGGGTGAAGTCCTAACAATTCCCGCCTCTTTTCTACTTCTATCAAGTGAAATATTATTTACCTTGCCTTGTCCACTTTGTTCTGCAGCATCAAGTAATAAACGACAAAAAACAATATCATGAGTAAAAATAATTACCTGCCTAATCTTAGATTCTTCAACTAATCTCGCTGCTATTTTTTGTGACCACTTATGACTAAGAGAATTTACGGGGTCATCAAAAATGATTGCTGATTTCCGACCATCAGCTTTCATTTCAGCTAAAAAACAAGCAATTGAAATACACCTTTGCTCACCTTCACTTGCCACTTGAGAAACACCTTTTTTATCTCCATTGATAAGCTCTAACTTCACTAATTGTTGAGATGCTTTACCTCGTGTTTTCACTTGAATGTTAAATCGGTCAAAGCCAAATTGTAATAACTCATTATTAAAGCATTCTACCAAGGGGTCTATGAGTATTGACTTACTAAGCTCAGAATTAAGTTTAGTTACAGCTCTTGTATTGCATTGATTCAAAATAGAATTGAGCTGACTTTCTAACAATAACCTTTGAATATTCTTAATGATGCTCCCTTTATTTTCTTTGACTAACTTGCGATCTTGTAACTCTTTAAGTGACTGCTCGTTATCAAGAATTAATTGTTCTTTAGATCCATCATCAGCTAATGTTCTAATTTGTAAGTTTATCTCTTCAACAAGTTGATTGCAGATATCTAATATATCGGTATTGAGACAACAAATAGTTTCAGGAAGCGGCGTTGTGCAAAATATTTTTTTTCTTTCTACTAAACTAGTAACGAATAATCTGACCTTTTCATCAAATTTATTAGTTTTATCTGTAAACTCTGCAATAACACTTTCATATGGGGTGAGATCTATAGTCAATATTTTAATACTGTTTACAAAATCGGATAGTGTTTTCTGTGCGATCTTAGCTTCTTGTGCTGTTTTATCAGCAATAAATTGTTGAAAATTTGATAATTGTTCTGCACTTTGTTCACTTATATTTTGTAAACATAGAGGACAGTTTTCTCCTGCAATTGGTGGAAAAGATAGCTCTTGATCCTGCAACATAATAAAATCTTTAGCTGCATTCCACATAGTTTGCCACTCGCTACCACCTATACCATCAAATGATAGCCCAGACAACAGATTCAGTCGAAGCTGTTCAGCTAAATTTGATTTTGTAATTGATTCTTTAGTTAGCGCTAACAATTGATCGAATGCCTTATCATTGAGAGCTGATATTAGAGGGGTTAAAAAAGAAATAAATGGCTTTAATCTGGCTTTCTTATCTTCTAGCTCTTTTTTTAATACTGCTACTGTTTTTGATTTAAGTGTAAATATGCTTTGCTGTAATGGTTCAATTTGACTAATTTCATCATCACTTGCAATGTGCTGCTTAAGTTCATCTTCAGTAGTTGACGCATTTAAAGATAAAATAAATTTTCCAGCTTTAGTTTCACTAGAAAATGTAGGTAGTGTAATAATGCCATTGTTAGGCATTAGCTCTTCTTCGATTTGTCTTTTTACATAATCTAAAGATTTAGACAAACTTTCTAATACCTTAACTGCAAAAGGTTTGTAACCTAACGACTCTTCTTTGCTTACATAATGATCAGCAGCATCATTATCAAAAACTCTAATGGATTTTAGATTAATGTCACTATCCATGTTCAAATGCCAATTTATAGGTTTTGACACCTTATCATCAGTAACACCAATATAAGCAGAAGGCTCTTCACTAGCTGGGGCAAATACATTGCCTAGAATTTTTTGTACCTCTCCCCGAGCTAGGCATGTATGTTTTAATATTCTCGAATAGCTTGATTTACCTGAGCCGTTATCACCATAAATGATATTCAATCCATCCGTGTTAAACTTTAATTGTTGTTTCTGTGCAAGCACTCCAACATTAGTCACGTTTTTTACAATACTTAGTTTTATTCCAAAAATTTCATTCTCATAGCCACTACTGCTAACAGGTGATTCATATAAAGCATACAACTTCTCTTTATCTATAACCCCATACTCCATTTGAGCAATGCCATAAATAAGCTTAAAATTATTTTCGGTTAAAGCTCCCTGTTTAATGGCCAACCTAACTGCATGCCGCCAAAAAACAGGTTTATCGCTTACCCATTGGATAATTTTTTCAATTGGTGTCATATCAAATCCTTTTTATAAAATTATTTTCTGTGAAAATTAATTTTGGTAACAGCATACTGCGTTGTTTTACTTTAGTAAAATTCTTTGGCCGATCATAAACACTTTTCTAATGCTGCTATTTTTGTGAAACCTGCCATAGTTATTCAGGCATTGATAAATCCAAAATACAACAAGATAAGTGTATCAAAGTAATAGCAAAAATATAGATAATAAAAATTCGTTTAATAGTAATATTAACCATGAGCATCCTTGAAACTTTAATTTTGCTTTATTTACTCACCACTATAGCCAAAACAAAACAAAACAAAACAAGAAACGCTCACCATTTTACTCACCACTTGGCTGCAACAAAGTGCAATAATTTGCAACACCCTGAAAATAGAAAAACCTCATAAAATGAGGTTTTTCATATAATTAGACTATAAAGAACAACGTGATGATAGTTATTCGATGTTAGCTATCTGCTCACGCATCTGCTCAATTAATACTTTTAACTCTATAGCACTTGCGGTGATGTCGGTATTAATAGATTTAGAGCCTAAGGTGTTTGCTTCACGGTTAAATTCTTGCATCATAAAGTCTAAACGACGGCCTTGAGCGCCGCCTT